>JAJYRV010000116.1 GCA_021793935.1 Actinomycetes bacterium
AGGTGACCCTCAGCACCTCGCTCGCGGTGACGTCGATCCCATGGTCGGAGAAGGCCAGCGTGGTCGCGAGGAGGGCGTGGTGCTCCGCGGCCAATTGCGAATCGGCCCGTGAGTAGATGCGCCCCGTCTCCCGGGCAGCGGACTCCGCCGCGTACGTCGCGGACTGCACGGCGGAGAAGGTGAGGATCACGTAGACGATCGGGATGAGAAGGAGTAGGGACGCGGCGAGGAACTCCACGGCCGCGCTGCCCTCCTCCGCCTCGCCGCTGACCACTGGGCTGGTCATCGTCATTCCACCACCGCTCGCCCGGTGGACGTGAGGGCCGTCGGGCCGAGGAAACCGATGAGTGGAAGCGGAGCGTGGACGCTGATTTCCACTACCGAGACCCCGTCGATGTGAGTGCGGGATGCGCTGACGTTCTTCGAGTACGCTGCCGGGAGGGCGGCGTCGACGAGCACGCGGGTACGCGCGACTCCCGCCTCGAGCGAGGAGCCGTGGAGCGCGGCGTAGCGGGCGCCTTCCCCGGCCGAATCCACGAGCGTATTGCGCACGTGCAACGCGAAGGCCAACTGAAAAATCGCAGCGCACAAGAGGGCGACGAGAGAACTCACGAACACGAATTCAGCAATTGCTGAACCGCGCTCACGCGCCGAGGATTCGATTGATTGCGGTGTCGAACACACGGGTCAGTGCCTCCCCAGCAAGCGCCCAGATGAGGATCACCAGGCCCGCAGTCATGATGACGATCATCACCCACCCCGGGACGTCCCCGCGTTCCAGATCCCCGGCTGTGCGCCGCTCCAACCAAGATCGTAACGTGTTGAACATGTTTCTCCCTATGACATAGACAGCATGTGGATACCAGGAAAGAGCGCGAATAGGACGGTGACGGGAAGAAGGAGGAACACGACGGGGACCATCATGGCGATCTCCTTCTTCCCGCCAATCTCCATGAGGGCTTGGTGCCCTGCACTTCGCGCGTCTTGCGCCTGCGCCCGAAGCACCTCAGCGAGCGGTGTGCCCCGTTCGATAGCCGTGGCGACGCCGTCGGTAAACCGGGCGATCGCCGGCACTTCCGTACGGTTCGCCAACGCCGCCAGAGCGCGGGGAAGGGGAATGCCAGAGCGAACGTCGGCGACCGTTGCCGTGAGCTCCTCGCTCAGCGCGCCCTGCGCCGTCTGCGTGACCCGCTCGACCGCCCCCAACGGGGTCTCGCCTGCGCTCACGGCGAGCGCGAGGAGTTCCGCGATCGTGGGGAACTGGGCGGCCATCGCCTGTTCACGTTGCTTGACGCGCCGCGTGAGGAGATAGTCGCGGCCGAGCGCTCCGCACATGCTCAATACGAGCACCAGCACGAGCAGGGCGAGCGGGTGGCTCTGGCGCACCGCGGCGAGGATGAGAGCAAGGAACAGCCCGCCCCCGAGCGCGACGGTCGCCCACACCACTTGCTCGATGCGGAATTCTTCGACGCGACGCTGGCTGCCGGAGCGAAGGAGACGTTGGCGCACCGAGTGCGTGGGGGAGCCGAGTCGGTCGAGCAGCTTGCCAACATCGGCGAGGACCGGCTGTAACACCCGCTCGAGCTGGGGAAACGGGGTGTAGATGTTGAGAAGGCCGGAACTGCCGGGAGGCTCGCGAAGGTAGGGTTCGACCCGTGCCACCAACCGGGGCCGGAGCGCGCGAAGACGCCACGCGATGAGGAGGCCACCCACGGCGAATAACAATCCGGCCAGCGCACCCATCGGTTCCAGGGCAGCGGAGGAGGCATGCGCGACACTCATCTGAGCACCCGCTCTTCCTCGGGTAACCGGCCGAGGCGGACCATGAGAACGTAGGCGGCCCCCGACATGAGGGCGCCAGCAGCGAGAATGGCGACGCCGGGAGGCGAGTCGAAGGCCTGCGCCGTTTCTTTCCGGGTCGAAAGCAGCGCTAACACGATCCACGGTGCTGCGGTGGCGAGGCGGGCGCCGGCCGTCGTCCACGATTGCCGCGCGAGGAGCTCCCGCCGGGTGTTGAGATCCTCGCGCAGGAACTGTGCCAACGTCGCCAGAAGACGGGTGAGATCGGTGCCCCCGACTTCTCGCGTGATCCGCAACGCCTCAATGATCCGATCGGCATCCGGATCGGCAATCCGGTGTTTGAGAGTGTCGAGGCAGTGGTTGAACCGCCCGGTTGCGCGGTAGTCGGCGGCGAAATCGGTGAAGAACGGGCGCAGTGCCTCCGGCCCGCGATCGGCGAGCCCGGAAAGTGCTTCGGGCAGCGACATCCCCGCCCGGATAGCGGAGATGAGATCCTCGATCGCCTCCGGCCACAGCCCGCTGATCTCCGTGCGCCGCTTGCGTGCGGAGAAGCTCACGTACCACATCGGACTCAGGCCGAGCAGAATGCCCAGGGCGGACGCGATAGCAAGCGAGGTCGTGAGCGACAGCGCGACCACCCAGGAGAGGAGGCCGAGCCCCACGCACACGCCGCTGAAACCAAGGATGCTCAAATCGTGCATTCCCGCTTGGTTGAGTCGGTCACGAAGGCGATTGTGGAGCTCCTTCGAACGCGGCGGAGCGGGATCGGGCTCCCAGAAGGCCGACCAAATCGTCACGAGACCGGCGCCTCCGATGAGACTGGCGATTGTGCCCATCACCGCCCCCTCCCCGTCAGTTCGGCGACATCCTTCGCAGACCAGCTGCTGTTGCCTACGTGCGGCGCCGGCGCGCCGGTGGCAACCAGGTCCTCGCCGTCGTGGACGAACATCGGCGTCGCCTCGATGACCGACCCCTCCACCCGCCCCGATAACGCGAGCACTTCCTTCGTGAGCCGCCGCCCGGAGCGGTCGAGCCCGAGGTGGACGACGATGTCGATGGCGGAGGCGGCGGTGGGCACAACGAACCGATCCGTGATGTTTTGGCCTGCGAGCAACGGCAGCGTGCAGATCTTGGTGATCGCTTCGCGGGCGGAGTTCGCGTGGATCGTGGTCATGCCGGGGATCCCGGAATTTAACGCGATGAGGAGATCAAGGGCTTCTGCTTCACGCACCTCTCCGATGATGATGCGGTCGGGACGCATCCGCAGAGCCTCCTTGACGAGTTTGCGAAGGGGCACCTCGCCTTTTCCTTCCAAGTTCGCGCTTCGGCATTGCATGGCAACGATGTCGCGGGCGAACAGGTTGAGCTCGAAAACTTCTTCGCAGGTGATGACGTGTTCGGAGGAGGGGATCGCCCCGGCGAGAGCGTTCACCATCGTTGTTTTCCCCGCGTTCGTCGCCCCGGAGACCAACACGTTCAGCCCTGCGGCGATGGCCGAATCGAGGAACGCTGCCGCCTCCGGGGTGAGGGAGCCGAGGGCCACCAGGTCGGCAGTGCTGTGGGCCCGGGCCACGTACTTGCGGATGTTGACGGCCCAGTGCCGCCGGGTGACATCGGGGATGACGACGTGGAGCCGCTCACCGGTGGGCAGGGAGGCGTCGACGAACGGGGAGGACAGGTCGAGCCGCCGTCCTGAGGTGCGCAGCATCCGTTCCACGAGGTCGCGCACCTCGTCCTCGGTGAGGATCGTGTTCGTCAACTCGGCGACTCCGGAACGGCTGACGAACACGAGGCTGGGCTCGTTGATCCAAATTTCCTCGATGGAGTCGTCGTCGAGGAAGGGCTGGAGCGGGCCGAACCCGATGATGAGGTCGTGTAGCGTTTTTGCCACCGTGTCAACGTCCTCAAGCCGGGGAACGGAGCCGCGAAGGGAACGTAGATCGTAATCGGTGATCACCTCACCGATGAGATTTTTTGCTCCCTCAGGATCGCGTTGCGGGTCCACGCCCCGCTGCCGAATAAGTTGGCGCACCTCATCTTCAAGGCGCTGAACAGCGGTGTTCATTCGTCTCTCGCTTGATCCCAGGAGGAAGCTTAGTGAATAAGGTATCCCCAGAACCAAGTTTTTACTAGCAAAATCCGCTAACTGTGGATAGCGGCGGCTTCGCCCATCGCCCGAACTGCCTCGGAGAGGATCGGCGCCGGGGTGGCGAAATTCAGCCGGACGAACCCGGGCGCCCCGCAGTCCTCACCCGCGGTGGTCGCGACGTTCGCGTGCTGGCGGAAGAAGTCCGCGGCGCGGCCGGGCAGGTTGAGGTCGCGCACGTCGAGCCACGCGAGGAAGGTGCCCTCCGGTTCGGAGTAGCGGGCTCCGGGCAGGTGTTCCTGCACGAGGGAGGTGAGCGCGGTGCGGTTGGCGTCCAGGTATCCCACCACCTCATCGACCCAGCCTTCCCCGCGGGTGTAGGCGGCGGTGGCGGCGAGCACGCCGATCGTGGAGGCGACCTGTTCGTAGCGCCGACCAAAGGTACGCCACTGGTCGAAATGGTCAGTGTTGGAGAACACGAGCTGGGCGGCCTTGAGCCCGGGCACGTTCCACGCCTTCGACGTCGAGGTCCCCGTGATCGAGTGCCTCGCCGCTTCCGCGCTCACGGATGCGTAGGGCACGTGGCTATGCCCGGGGTAGGTCACGGGGGCGTGGATCTCGTCGGAGTACACCACCCCGCCGTGGGCCTCGACGACCTCGGCAATCTCCCGCAGTTCCTGCCCTTCAAGCACCCGCCCGATCGGGTTGTGGGGGTTGCACAGAACAAGGAGTTGGCCCGGGACGGTGAATGCGCGCGCGAGGGCGTCCAGATCGTAAACGTACCGATCGCCGTCGTGAGCGAGTGGCACCTGAACGATCTCCCGCCCGACCACCTCGCCCACGGTGAGGAACGGCATGTAGGCAGGTGTGGGGACGATCACGGGGGAGCCGGGCGTGGTGAAGTGATTGATGACGGCGATGAGCCCCTCAACGACGTCGACGACCGGCCGTACCCGTTCCGGATCGATCTCCACCCCGTAGCGGCCGCCCGCGAAGTTCGCGTAGGCCTCGCCCAGGTCGGCTTTGAACCCTTCGGGGAGGTATCCGAACTGGTTGCGGGCCAGCGCCTCGCTCACGGCGTCGGTGACGGCGGGTGCCGTGCCGAAATCCATCTCGGCGATGAACGCCCCGATCGCGTCGGGAAACGCCGACCATTTCACGCTCCCGCGCGCCCGCAGCTGTTCTACCGTGACGTCGTCGAACATCGCTCACCTCTCACCGTGTCGAAGAAGAACCTGCTACCACAATAGGAGTATTCCCCCGCGGAGATCGGGGTGTCCACGGATTGGTGATCTGCCGGTCTCGGCACTTACCCTCGAGGGAGGCCAGCGAAGGAGATCGGCATGAACGTGCGTCGCAACGTGGTGGTGCTCGTCGCCTCCAACCTCTTCGGTGGAGTAGGGGTTGCCGCCTCCGTAGCCGTCGTTTCGCTCCTGACCGAACAGATCGCGAACACGTAGGTGGCCGGGTTCGCCCAGGCGGTGACCTCCCTGGGGGCGGGGCTCTCTGCGGTGCCGCTGGCGAACCTCGCCGCGCGGCGGGGGCGGCGCATCTCGCTCGGGCTCGGGTACCTCATCCCCATTGTGGGGGCGCTCACGGTGATCATCGCCGCTATCCTCAGCAACGTCATCATCCTGTTCGCCGGGCTCGCGCTCTTCGGGGTTGCCCAGGCCGTCAACCTCCAATCCCGCTATGCGGCCGCGGAGAACGCCGACCCCGCGGCGCGGGCCCGGACGATGTCGATCGTCATCTGGGCGACGACGGTGGGATCCGTCGTCGGGCCGAACCTCATCGATCCCGGCGATAGCCTGGGAACATTGCTCGGACTGCCCAAGTACGCAGGAACCTACATCTTGTCGATCGTGGCCTACGCGCTCGCGGCGACGGTGATCGCGCTCTGGCTCGCGCCCAATCACCCCACCGCTCGAACGCGGGCGCGGCAATCCGCCGTGACGGCCGAGCCCGTCGGTGCGCTCGCTGCGCTTCGCTGGTCGGGCACCGACCCACGTGCCAGGTTCGGGGTCGTGGCAACAGGTTCCGCCCATGCCGTCATGGTGATGGTGATGGTGATGACGCCGCTGTACATGGTGCACGAGGGAATGACGCTATCGTTCGTCGGGGTCGTTGTTTCCCTACACATCTTGGGGATGTACGGGCTCTCCCCGGTCTTCGGCTGGGCGACGGACCGCTTCGGCGCAGTCCCGGTGAGCGTTGCCGGAATGGGAGTGCTGGTGCTGTCGACGGCGATGGGTTTCGTCGCGGCAACGTACGCGGAAGCAAGCCGGGTGCTTACCCCGATCGCGCTCGTGATCCTCGGGGTGGGCTGGTCGATGGTTGTCATTGCCGCCTCGAGTCTGCTCGCGAACGTCGCGGAGGAGCGCGTGCGGGTGCCCCTGCAGGGCGCGAACGACGCGATCATGAACTACGCGGGCGCCGCCGCGGCGGCCGCTTCTGGTCTATTGCTCGCGTGGAGCGGTTTTCAAGGCGTCAACCTCGTTGCCACGATCATCCTCGTGCCGGCGGCACTACTCTCGGTTTCAGCGTTCCGGGCGGGCGGAGGAGGGGGCGCCGAGCGTGATCTCACCCCACAGACATCCAGCCCCGGCGGAGAGTGAGAATCAGCGCATCAACGAGATACACCGACGCCCCCGGAATGGTGTCGCGGATGCGGAGGATCTGCTCGAACC
>JAJYRV010000117.1 GCA_021793935.1 Actinomycetes bacterium
ATCCGCCCCGAGGTGTTCGCACTCGAGGACCTCGGCCTTGCGGGCAACGAGCCCTTCTGCGCTCGTGGGCCCCTGGTCCGGATCGGCATAGACGACGAGGACGTCTGCCCCCGGCGAAAATTCCGATCCGCTTCCCCACCGGCCGAGCAGTTCGTGCCGTTTATGCTCGGCCCCGATCGCGTCGGTGGAGTTCCCCGAGGACACGTAGAAGATTCCCGGCTCGTCAAAGCCGGGCACCTCGAGCTCGATGAAGGAGAGGTCCTCGGATTCCTCGCTCAAAGGAGAAAGGAGCAGCTCGCTATCGAGGGAGGTCGCGCCGAGCAGTTCTTGCGCCGCGGCGGCGCCGTCCTCGCCGCGCTGGTGGTGCGTGCGTTGCTCGAGCAGCCAATCCCGCAGGCGGCGGGTGGACTCGCAGTCGTACCGGTTGTAGTCGGCGAGGTCGGCGAGCGTGGACCGCCACGCCTCCTCGTCCCCGCGTTCACGCGCTCGAACGGCATCTTCATACGCGACGACGGCGGCGCCGCCGTCCGTAACATCCGACGTCCGTAGGTCCTCACCCATGTACAGCGGCTCGAGCGCCTTCAGTCCGTAGGACCGGCTCGAGACGTGAACGCCGGCTTTCACCGTCTCGTACAGGTCGACGAAGAGGCCGGAATCGAGGAGTTCGTTGACCTCCTTCTGCCCCGTGCGATGCCGGCGGGCAAGACGGCGCAGCGTTGCCTGCTCGTAGAACGCAAAGTGGTACACGTGCATGCCCGGGTAGGCCGCGCGGCGCTCGGCGAGATAGTCGAGGAACTGGGTGAAGGCGACCTTCTCCTCGGCCTGGTTCGCCGCCCACATGGCGACGTATTCATTCGTGTCCGCCTCGATATAGCCGAACAGGAACTCCAGGCCCCATTCGAAACGGTTCTTCTCCACCCAGAACGGATCCCCCTCGAAATCGAAGAAGATGTCCCCCGGGTTCGGGTCGGGCAGAGCGGCGAGCGCGGCCGGATTGTGCACCGCGGAGAACGGCCCGGTGGGCGGGTCGGTGCGCTCCGGGCGCAACTGCAGTTCGGCGCGGTCGCGGAACCTCGCCCAGGAGAAGGCATCCAGGGTCTCTGGGGCGGAACTGGTCTGGGCGAGCTCGTCGATGGTCGTGATCCCGGCCCGGCGCAGCGCCTCGCGCGACCCGCGGCGCATTCCCCACACGAGCTGCACGTCGCGGTGTTCCTCGGCGGCCGCTCGGCACCTCGCGCAGAACCCGCACGCGGAGATCTCCGGATCCTCCCACGGCCACGGTTCGACCGCCACCAGCGCGCGGGCGGCGAGGCTCGCGAGCCAGGTGAGGCGGGGGCGAATGACGGCCTGCAGATCGGGCGCGGCGTATTCCTGCCGGCGGTCGTTGTTCAGGTGCAGGTAGGCCTGGGTGACCGGGCGGCCGGTCGCGGCGCGCAGGGCGTGGGCGTGCCCGCCGAGACGGGCGACATCCCCGGCCCGGGCGAAACGCTCCAGCACCGTATCGGCAACGGAGCCGAGCAGGCTGACGGTCGGTGCCGCGTGGAGGAGCACGGCCGGCTCGACGTCAACGAGCACGCTTCCACCCGCGACCGCGCGCAGAGAACGCAGCTCGTCCAGCGTGCGCTCGTGGTGGGCGCGCAACTCCGCCACGGACTCCCCCCGTGGAGGATCGAGGTGGACGAACATGCGTGAATACCGGCGCCGGTATTCCGTGCTCACCCGCTCCCGCTGCGCCGACGTGAGAGCGGCGACCCGCTCCGCCATGAACTCACGCTCGGGGGTAGCGGGGAGAAGCCCGCGAAGTTCGGCGATCTCGCGCACGAGTGCGAATTCACACTGGGAAAGATCGTTGGGAGTGAGGACGACGTGGTCGTCGAGAAGTCGCACGGTTCACCTTTCATCGGCTCCCCCGAGCGTACCCGCGTGCACCGACGCGGACGGACACGCGTTAATCGCAGGTCTCGAGCGTAGCGAGCAACTCCGCGGCCTCCGCATCGCTCACCCCAAGGTCGTACTTCTCCTTGACGAGCACCTGCTGTACCGCGAAGAAGCACCAGAATCCCTCGTTGTGGGGAAGCCAGGTCGCCGCGTCGTCCGCTCCCTTCTCCTCATTCACCCAGCCTTGGGTGGGCAGGAGGTTGAGGGGGTCGTTCGCGAAGGCCTGCGCTCGGGAGGGAGACCACTCCGCGGCGCCCTTGCGCCACGCGTCCGCGAGGGCGACGACGTGGTCGATGTGCACCTCGGCCGAGGTTTCCGGGCCGCGCAAGAATTCGATGTAGTGGCCGGTGTAGGGATCGATGAACCACCCCGATTCCACCGAGCACTCGTGCCCGCCGCTCATGTCGAGGTCAGAGAGCCAGATCTGCAGCACCTCGTTGCGCGTGTCGCACGGGTGCGGCTCCAGCGGCTGCCAGGCGGGGCCGAAGAAATCGCGGTCGTAGTCATCCAACGGCAGCGGCGCCACGATGCGCAGCTCCGCCGCGGCCTCGCGGGCGTGTGCGACGACGTCGCTGGCGACGGGGACGGTCGGTACCTGTGCGACGTGCACCCACCACCGGCCGCCGAGCAGGCCGGCGATGAGCGCCGCGCCGATCACGACGACGACTCGCGGCCACGTCAATACCTTCCGTTCCATCCCACGAGGGTGCGGCAAACCGGGCGCCTGGGGGCGCGGGGAGAGCGCGGCGGTGGACGGCGCCGCGCCTGTGCATAACCCGCAATGGCGGGCGTGAGCGAGAATAAAATTCGGTGCGGCGAACTCCTGGTTCTCGGCCGAACGAATAACGAAAGGCAGGCCTTGCGTAAAGTGGCCAAGCGGGATTTGCTCTGGCACACTCACCTGACGTGGACATTTCAACCTCGCCGACTAAGGCCCAGATCCGCCGCTGGCGCCGCTACCTAGCAGAGGAGCGCGCCGAGGCGGCGGTGTACCGGGAGCTCGCGGCGCGCAAGGACGGCGCGGAACGGGAAATCCTGCTGAAGCTCGCCCAGGCGGAAGATCGCCACGCGGCCCACTGGGAGAAGCTGCTGGGAGACGACATCGGTCTACCACTGCGCCCGCGCCTCGGCTCCCGGGTGCTCACCTTCCTCGCCGGGAAATTCGGATCCGTCTTCGTGCTCACCCTCGCCCAGCGCGCCGAGGCCCGCTCGGAGTACTCCGACGACGAGTTCGCCACCGAGGCGATGGCCGCCGATGAGCAGATCCACGAAGAGGTGGTGCGCGCGCTCGCGGCGGCGGGGCGGCAGCGGATGTCCGGCACGCTGCGGGCCGCCGTGTTCGGGATGAACGACGGCCTCGTCTCGAACCTCGCGCTCGTGCTGGGGATCGGCGCCTCGGGGGCGGCGACCTCGACGATCCTGCTCGCCGGGTTCGCGGGCCTGCTCGCCGGCGCGCTGTCGATGGGGGCGGGGGAGTACGTCTCGATCCGTTCCCAACGCGAGCTCCTCGCCGCCTCGACCCCGAACCCGGAGGCCTCGGGCGCGTTGGCCGATCTCGACGTCGAGGTGAACGAACTCGAGCTCATCTACCGCGCCCGAGGGATGAGCGAGGAGGAAGCCAGTGCACACGCGGCCGACATCCTCCAGCGATTGGAGTTCACCGCTGAGGACGTGGATGACCACGAGGAGATCGGCTCTGCCCCTGCCGCGGCGATCTCCTCGTTCCTGCTGTTCTCCGCCGGGGCGATCGTGCCCGTGCTCCCGTACCTGTTCGGCCTGAGCGGGCTCGCGGCAGTATTCACCGCTGCCGGGCTCGTGGGGGCCGCGCTGTTGCTCACCGGCGCGGTGGTGGGGGTGCTTTCCGGGGCCTCACCCATGCGCCGGGCGCTGCGGCAGCTCGCGATCGGTTGGGGCGCGGCTGCCGCCACCTACGCCCTCGGCCTGTTGTTCAACACGAACTGAGCGCTCCGGGAATAAAACCCGCCCCGGCGGAGTTGACATAACTAGGATTATGTCGCGCTTTCGAAAGGGAAGTTGTTGCAGTTCACCAAAGGCAAGATCGTCATCCACCCCCACCACGGGCCCTCCACGGTTCAGGAGATCGCTACCCGCACGATCCGCGGGGAGCGGACGAAATACCTCACCCTCCTCACCCACGAGGGTGAGATCTCCGTGAGTATGCCAACCGACCGGGCGGAGGAACTCGGGATTCGCCGAGTGATGGACCTTGCGGGTGTGCGCGAAATCTTCGACGTCCTCATGGATGAGAGTGGACCCCACAACCGGATCTGGTCCCGCCGGTACAAGGACTACACCCAGCGGCTGAACTCCGGGGACGTGGCGACCATCGCGGGGCTCGTGCGCGACCTGATGCGCCGCAACGAAGAGCGCCGGGTCTCCTACGGGGAGATGGGCGTGCTGCGGGAGGCCCACGCCCTGCTCACCGCGGAACTCGCGTTGAGCCTGGACCGCACGGCCGAGCAGGTTGCGCAGATGGTGGAGTCGGCGGTGCTCAACGACGTCGCGCCGAAGTTCACCGCCGACGGGCTCGCGCTCGCGAGTTAGCCGGGTCGGGGCGCCCCGGGCCGGGCGTAACGCACCCAGGTGATCGCGATGGACAGCACCGCCCAGGCGACGCCGATCCAGTAGAACGTCGTCGGGGACATGATCGTCAGGCCCACCCCGAACAGGAACGGACCGAACGCGGCGATCGCCGCCGTCCATCCGATCACCCCGCCGGCCTGGCGGGGCTCGAAGATCATCGGCATCTGCTTGAAGGTCGAGGCGTTGCCGATCCCGGAGAAGAAGAAGATGAGCAGCATCCCCCACAGGAACTGGTTGAAATCGCCGGTGAGGGCCTCGGCGCTGGAGTAGTCCGGCACGAGGGAGGGGATCGTGAAGATGATCGCCCCCACGAGCCCGATCCCGGAGATGAACGTCCAGATCGCCCCGCCCATCCGGTCGGTGAGCGGGGCGAACAACACCCGCGCGCCCGCGCCGACGAGGGGCCCGAGGAAGACGTAACTGACGACGTCGGGAACGGCGTAGCCCTCGACGAGGATCTGGGCGGAGGAGCCGGTTCCGGAGACGATGTTCTCGTTGTTCTGGCCGTAGAGGTTCGCCAGCAGCAGGCCGAACTGGGCGGAGAGGCCGGAGAAGGTGCCGAACGTCATGATGTACAGCACGGTCATCCACCAGGTGTCCTGGTTCTTGAAGATGTCGAACTGTTGCTTGATGTTCGCCGTGACCGGCACCGAACGCAGGGCGATGTAGGCCCAGATCGCCACGACGATGATGATCGGCACGTAGACGAGCGCGGAGTTCTGATACCAGACGACGACGTCGCTGCGGCCGGCGAACTCCATCGTCTGGGAGCCGAGGAACCCGAACATCCCGAAGGTGATGAGCCAGGGGGTGAGCAGCTGCACGAGGGAAACACCGAAGTTTCCGATGCCCGCTTGGATGCCCAGGGCGGTCCCCTGCTTGCGCTTGGGGAAGAAGTACGAGGTGGAGGGCATGAACCCGGAGAACGCCCCGCCCCCGATGCCCGAGAGGACCGCCAGGCCCATCAACCGCCAGTAGGGGACGTCGGGGTTAGTGACCTCGAAGCCCCAGCCCACGACGGGCAGGAGGAGCAGCAGGGTGGTGAGGAAGACGAGTTTGCGGGTCCCGATCTTCGGTGGCAGCACCATCCACAGCAGCCGCAACACCCCGCCGGAGAGCCCGGGCATCGCCGCCATCCAGTACAGCTGGGACTGGGTGAAGTCGTAGCCGAGCCCGTTGAGCTTCGGCACGATCGCGCTGGGCAGGAACCACGCCACGAAGCACAGGGTGAGGCTCACCGTGGTGACGGTGAGGGTGTTCCATGCAAGGCGGGAATCCCATTTCTCGGGATCTTCTGGATCCCAGGATTTGATCCAATCGCCTTCGACCTCAAGTTTGGTTGCCATTACGCGTCTGCTTCCTCTTTCATGGGGCGTTCAATGATGCCAGCCAGGCCCGGAGCCTCCTCGCCGAGCATGCGCACGATCGTCACGTGCATCCACACGGCGCATACCGCGGTGAGCACGAAGATAACGAAGAAGGTCGAGGTGGGGAAGCCCGACCAGTCCTTGGTGTAGGCGAAAAGGGGCGGCAGGAAGAACCCGCCGAGGCCGCCGAGCATGCCCACGAGCCCGCCGACGGAACCGACGTTCTCGGGGAAATACTCCGGGATGTGCTTGTACACCGCGGCCTTGCCGATCCCCATCGCGGCGCCGAGCACGAAGATGAGGAACGTGAACCACGCGATCCCGAGCGCGTAGGAGAGATGCTCGGTCTGGGAACCGTCCGCGTGATTGATGACGATGTGCCCGTTGGGCATCATGAGGATCCCCGAGGAGATGAGCATGAGGGTGAAGGTGAGGTACATGATCACCCGCGCGCCGAACTTGTCCGAGAGCCAGCCCCCGAGCGGCCGCAGCAGGGAGGCGGGGAAGATGAAGATCGCCGTCAACAATCCCGCGACC
>JAJYRV010000118.1 GCA_021793935.1 Actinomycetes bacterium
GTTCATCGCGTTCGCGAGGTCCTGGGCAATATCGGCGATGCCCGCGCCGGCAGTGATCATGCCCGCGCCGGTGAGGATCGCCGCGTGGTCCTCGGCATCGGCGGCGAGGGTGAGGCCGACCGTCTCAAAGGAGGCGCCACTGGTTTCCACAACTCCGAGGATCCGGCGCTCGGTGAGAAAGGCGTTCACCTGCTCCGCCCGCACGCCGTCAGCGGTGACGATCCCGGTTGTGCGCCGCCACATCATGTCTCGACCTTACCGCGGGAGCGGGACACCTCGTACAGGGTGACGCCGAGGGCGACGGAGGCGTTGAGTGATTCCATCTCCGAGTGGATCGGGATGGAGACGATCATGTCGCAGGTTTCCCGCACGAGCCGGCTCAACCCCTTGTCTTCCGAGCCGAGTACGACGACGAGCGGTTCGGCGGCGAGACCGAAATCTTCGATCGTCGCGTCTCCCTCGGCATCCAGGCCGACGACGAACAGCCCCTGCTTCTTGTATGCCTCGAGGGTGCGCACGAGGTTCGTCACCTGCGCAACCCGCACGCGGGCCGCAGCGCCCGCGGAAACCTTCCACGCGGTGGCGTTCACGCTGGCGGAGCGACGGGAGGGAATAACGACCCCGTCCGCTCCGAAGGCGGAGGCCGAACGGAGGGCCGCGCCGAGGTTGTGGGGGTCGGTGATCCCATCGAGGGCGAGGATGAGCGGCGTTTGCGCTTCGAGGAGATCCTCAGCGTTGTCGTACTCGTACGGGTGGATCCGGGCGACGACGCCTTGGTGGTTCGTGCCGTGCGCGAAACCGTCGAGGTCAACCTTCTCGACCTCGTGGATCGGGATCTCCCGGTTCGCGGCAATCCGGATGATTTCCCGGGTGCGCTCATCGGCGTCGATACGTTGTGCGAGATAGATCTCCTCCACCGGCACGCGCGCCCGGAGTGCCTCGAGCACCGTGTTGCGGCCACCAACGGCCTCAAACTGCGGAGTGTTCTGCCGCTCCCGGCGTCGCTGGGCGTTCTGCCGGGCCTGGGCTTGGGCCTTGCGTTTGTGGGCCGGGTGGTAGGTGCGATCCTCTGCCTTAGGGGTGGGTCCCCGCCCGCGCAGGCCGCGCCGGCTCGGGCCACCGCCTCCGCGAGAAGGTTCGCCCTTCGCCGGGCCTTGCTTGCGGCGTGGCCGCCCTTGCCTACCGGACATTCTTCACCGACCAACGAGCTCCGTGCGCGCCGTCTTCGATCGTGATCCCCGCCTGCGATAGCAGGTCACGGATCTCGTCGGCACGCGACCAGTTCTTCTCTTTCCGTGCTTGTGCGCGCTCGGCGAGCGCGTGTTCCACGAGCACGCCCAGCGCGCCGGAGTCTTCCGGTTCCTGGGTTGCCCAATGGGGATCGTGGGGGTCGAGCCCGAGCACCGCCATCATCGCGCGCACTTCGCTGCCGGCGCGGCGGGCCGCGTCCGCGTCGCCGGCGGTGAGCGCGGCGTTGCCCGAGCGCACGAGTTCGTGCACGACGGCGAGCGCCGCGGACACGTTGAGATCGTCGTCCATGGCGCTGACGAAGGTGGCGGGCAGCTCCACGGCATCCACGTCGATGCCCTCCACCCCGGCGCGCGCGACGAAACTCGAGATGCGATCCCACGCCGCCTGCGCGACGTCGAGACTCTCGCCGGGGGTGAATTCGATCGTGGATCGGTAGTGGACGGCGCCGAGCGCGTAGCGAAGCGCCACGGGGGTGCCGTGGGTGAGGATCTCGCTCACGAGGAGGGAGTTGCCGAGGGATTTGCTCATCTTCTCCCCCGCCACGGTGACCCAGGCGTTGTGCATCCACCAGTTGGTGAACCCCCAGCCCGCTGCGCGCGACTGGGCCTGTTCGTTCTCGTGGTGCGGGAAGCGCAGGTCGACCCCGCCGCCGTGGATATCGAAGTCCTCCCCGAGGTACCGGTGCGCCATCGCTGAGCACTCCAGGTGCCATCCCGGTCGGCCTACGCCGAACGGGGTGGGCCACGCCGCGGTCTCGGGTTCGCCGGGCTTGATCGCCTTCCACAGCGCGAAGTCGCGGGGGTCATGTTTATCGGTCGGCACGGCACCGTCATCCTCGGCGGGGAGGTTCTCCAGGCTCTGGCGGGTGAGGGCCCCGTAGTCGGGATAGGAGTGCACGTCGAAGTACACGTTCCCCTCATCGCCGGTGTAGGCGTGGCCGCGCTCGATGAGCCGCTGCATCAACGAGATCATCTCGGTCACGTGGCCCGTGGCGCGCGGCTCGTAGGTGGGCGGGGTGATCCCGAGCGCGTCGTAGGCGGATCGGAACTCGCCTTCGAACCGGTACGCCCACGCCCACCAGGGCGTGTCGTGTTCAGCAGACTTCGCGAGGATCTTGTCGTCGATGTCGGTGACGTTGCGGATGAAGGTCACCTCATAGCCGCTGCGGCGCAGCCACCGGATGAGGATGTCAAAGGCGACGGCGCTGCGCAGGTGCCCGATGTGCGGGGCGTCCTGCACAGTGGCGCCACACACGTAGATTCCGACGTGGCCCGGGGTTCGCGGCACGAACTCAGAAGTGGTGCGGGTGGCGGAATCGTAAAGATGCAAGGTCACGACCGTGAGTTTATCCGTTCCGAGTCTTCGAAGGGTGAAAAGTGGGCGGGCGGTTCATGCGCGGAGGCGCGAGCGGCGTCACGTCGTCGCGGCGGGTTCGGCGGCGACGAGCGCAGTGGCGATGGCCGCGAGCCCCTCATCCCGCCCCGTGAATCCGAGCCCGTCGGGAGTGGTTCCGGAGATGGACACGGGGGCACCGACCGCGGCGGCCAGGTTTGCTTCTGCTCGGGTCCGCACGGGGGCGATCTTCGGTCGGGAGCCGACGATCTGCACGGCGACGTTGGCGATCTCGTAACCCGCATCCCGGACCCGGCGGGAGGCCTCGGTCAGCAGTTCCGCGCCGCTTGCGCGCGACCAGTTCGGATCTCGGGGGTCGAAATTACTCCCGAGGTCGCCCAGGCCAGCTGCGGACAGCAGTGCGTCCGCGGCCGCGTGGCACGCGATGTCGCCGTCGGAATGCCCACTGAGGGCCGCTTGATCGGGAAATTCCACGCCCGCGAGTACCAACCCGAGCGTGCCGTCGGCGGCGAACGCGTGTATATCCACGCCGATCCCCGTGCGGAAGGTCATTTCGGCTCCCAACCTTGATTTCCTGCGCTTCCTGCGCTCCTGCTCTTCCCAGGGTACTTCCTCACCGCCCTTCCAGGCGCCGGGACCATTCGGGAGGCCGGGCGGTATCATCGCGCGTGGTCTGTGGGCCATCCCACGAGGCGAGTCGGAGTATTGGGGCGCAGCGCTGCCCGCCGGGGGATAAGCTGTCGATGGACTTTTATCATTCTCTTGCCAAGGAGATCTACGTGGCTAAGCGGTCTGCTCGTGCGAACCGGCTCGGGGCGCTTGTTCTTTCGATCGGGCTCATCACAGGGCTCGGTGCATGCTCCCCCGTACACACCCTCGACATTTTCGACCCCAGCGACGGGGTTCGCGCCGTGCTCGACGGTGAAGTGAAGGCAACGAACCTGCTCATCCTCACCGAAGCGCAAGGGGAGCCGGGGACGCTCGTGGGTTCGCTGACGAACACCGCTGGAACGGATCTTGAAGTCGCCGTGACGGTCGGGGAAGAAGAGCCGATCCTCATCGACCTCGACGCGAGCCACACCGCCTACCTCACCCCGAACGTGCTTAACTTCGATGGGAACTCGCTTTCGGTCGACGCGCAGATCTCCTCCGTCGGTGCAGCGCCGGGCGGGAGCATCAACGTTTCCGTTGCCACGGCGAGCGGCGGCTCCACCAACGTCGAGGTTCCGGTGCTCGACGGCACCCTGGAACCCTACGACCAGTACCTGCCCTAGTCGCTCACGAGCTTGTACCCCAGACCCCGCACGGTCTGCAGGATCTGCGGCTCGCTGGGGTCCGGCTCGATCTTTGCCCGCACGCGTTTGACGTGCACATCGAGGGTTTTGGTGTCCCCGACGTAATCGGCTCCCCAGATTCGTTCGATGAGCAGGCCTCTAGTGAGGACCCGGTCGGGGTTGCGCAGGAACAACTCGAGCAGTTCGAATTCGCGTAGCGGCATCGTGATCTGCGCGCCGTCGATGTGGACCTCGTGGCGCTGCACGTCCATCGTGATCCGCCCGACGCTCAGGCGCTCCTCATCGGGCTCCTCATCGGCCGGCTCGATCCGGCGTAGGACTGCGCGGATCCGGGCGAGGAGTTCGCGGAACGAATACGGCTTGGTCACGTAGTCGTCCGCGCCCAGTTCCAACCCCACGACCTTGTCGATCTCGCCGTCCTTGGCGGTGAGCATGATGATCGGCACGGCCGACACCGCCCGCAACTGTCGGCACACATCCACGCCCGACATTTCGGGAAGCATGACATCCAGGAGGACGACGTCGATGGGTTGCCGCTCAAACTCCACCAATGCCTGGGTTCCGGTTTCCGCTACGACGACGTCGAACCCTTCCTTGGTGAGTTGATACGCGAGGGGTTCGCGGTAGGATTCTTCGTCCTCCACCACGAGAATTCGAGTCATGCGCTCGCCCTTTCATCTGCGCGGGGGATCCGCAACGTGAAGGTCGATCCCTCCCCCGCCTTGGACCATACTGTGACGTTCCCGCCGTGGTTGGCGGCGACGTGTTTGACGATACTCAATCCCAGCCCGGTTCCGCCGGTGTTGCGCGAGCGGGCCTGATCCACGCGGTAGAACCGTTCGAAGACCCGCTCCCGATCCACGTCGGTAATCCCGCTTCCTTGATCCGCCACCCGGATATCGATCGCGTCCCCGGTCTCGCGCGTGCTCACGGTAACCTGCCCGCCCTCGGGTCCATACCGCACAGCATTATCGATGAGGTTGCGCACCGCGGTGAACAACAGGTCGCGGTCGCCGAGCACGATGTGGGGGCTGTCTTCCACGAAGACGTGCGCGCCTCGACGCTCCGCCTCCACTGACACCGAATCGCGGGCGTCGTACAGCAACGCCTGTAGGGGAACGGGGCGGATCGCGATCTTAGTTTCCGGTGATTGCAACCGGGAAAGGTCGATGATGTCTTCGATGAGCGCCGCGAGGCGGGTCGATTCCACCTCCATCCGTTCGGCGAACCTGCGCACCGCCTCCGGGTCGTCCGCAGCGGCGGCCACCGTCTCGGCGAGTAGGGAGATCGCACCGACCGGGGTCTTGAGCTCGTGGGAGACGTTGGCGACGAAGTCCCGGCGGGTCTCATCCAGGCGCAGTTCCGCCGTGAGGTCGTGGCCGAGCACGATGACCCGGGAGTTGGATAGCGGCGCGGCGTGGATGTCGAAAACGATGTCGTTACCATCGGCGCGCTGCCACCGGACCTGCCGGGAAGCGGGCACGCCGTCGGCGCGCACGGTGGCGACGAGGTCGGTGACTTCCGGCAGCGCGAGGCTTCCCGCGCGGACGAGGCCGGAGGTGTACGCCTCCGGGCTCACCCGCTGAAGCTCCCCGTCGGCGTCGAGAAGGATCGAGGTGAGCGGCAACGCCCCGAGGATCGCGGCGACGTCACTATCGGGGTCCGCTCCGGCTCCCTCGGGCGGCGCGGGCCGTTGCGCGCGTTCGCTGAGTCGGTAGGCCAGGAGACCGCTCGTCGCGACGAGCAGCCCCAGCAACCCAGCGATGAGGAAGTCTGTTTGCACACCGGTAACTTTACGCGCCGGAGGCGTCGTCTGCGGGCGGGAACGGGCCCTCACCCCCACTGTTCACCGGGCGGGCGCCTACTGTTAACTCCCGCGTCATCCTCGTATGCGAGGTTGGGAACCAAACAGAAAGGTACCCCCGTGCGCAAAGTCTTCACCTCAGAACTCTCCCATATCGGTGAGGATCTCACCGCGATGAGCAAGCAGGTCCACACGGCGATCACCACCGCCTCACAGGCGCTGCTACGCAGCGACCTCACCCTAGCCCAACAGGTGATCGCCGCCGACGACGCGATCGATGCCGCCCAGACGGAGTTGGATGAGCGCTGCGTGATGGTCCTCGCCCGGCAACAACCCGTGGCGTTCGACCTTCGGCTCGTCGTCACCGCCCTGCGGATGAGCGGTTCGCTGGAGAGGATGGGGGATCTCGCCCGGCACATCGCCCAGACCGCCCGGCGCCGCGCCCCGGCGGCGGCCTTCCCCGAGGAGGCCCGCGAACTCTTCACCGATTTCGCTGCCGCCTCCGAACGCGTAGCGACCCGGCTGATCGAGGTGCTCACCACCCACGACCTGGAGCTCGCGCTGAGTTTGGAAGCCGACGACGACGCTCTCGACGAACTGCATCGTCGCGCCCTGAGCATGACTCAAGCCGCCCAGTGGTCCGGCACGGCCCACCACACCGTCGACGTCACCCTCCTCGCGCGGTTCTACGAACGGTTCGGCGATCACGCCATGACGATCTCGCAGCGG
>JAJYRV010000119.1 GCA_021793935.1 Actinomycetes bacterium
TCACCGGGCTCGTACTGTACGCGATCGTGCCAGTGCTGCTCAACACGATGGTCGGGTTGGAGCAGGTCGATTCCAGCGTGCTCGAGGCGGGCCGCGGGATGGGGATGAGCCGCTGGACCGTTCTGCGCAAGCTGGAGCTCCCCCTCGCCGTTCCGGTGATGCTCGCCGGCGTGCGCACCGCGCTCGTCATCAACGTCGGCACCGCGACCCTCGTCACCTACATCAACGCCGGCGGCCTCGGGGACATCATCGTCGCCGGGCTCTCCACGAACCGGTTCGCCGTGCAGTTCGTCGGCGCGGCCCTCACTGCTGTTCTTGCTCTCACTATCGATTACCTCGCTGGCATCGCAGAGACCCTTCTGCGGCCCCGCGGCATCTAAGGCGCCCGGCCGGCGCGGGACGCAGTTTGCGTTCTCGTCTCGCTCGGCCGCACCGGCGCCCACCACGAAAGGAAACTACATGACGATGAAACGAAATCTGCTCACCGCTGGCGGGCTCGCGCTCGCCCTCACCCTCGGCGCGTGCGGCAGCTCCAGCGGCGGAGACGGCGGCGAAGGCCCGCTCGAAGGCGCGGACCTCACCGTCGGGTCCAAGGAGTTCACCGAATCCCACGTGCTCGCGCACATCGCGATGGCCGCCTTGGAAGACGCCGGGGCGAACATTTCCGATCAAACCGGGATCTCGGGCAGCGCCACCGTGCGTGAAGCGCTTGAGACCGAGGAGATCGATCTCTACTGGGACTACACGGGTACCGGGTGGGTGAACATCCTGGGTAACACCACCGAGAATGTACCCGACGATCTCTACGCCGCTGTCGCCGAGGCCGACGCTGAGAACGGGATCGCGTGGCTCGAGCCAGCAAACTTCGAAAACACGTACCGGCTGGCCACCTCCGCTGGCTTCGCCGACGAACACGGTCTGGTGACCACGTCGGACGCGGCGGAATTCATGTCCGAGAACCCAGGCGAATCTTCCATCTGCGCCGCGGCAGAATTCATCAACCGCGACGACGGCCTGCCCGGGGTGGAGGAGGCCTACGGGATGGAATTCTCCGAGATCGTCGAGCTCGATCTCAATCTCATCTACACCCAGGTCGGGGAGTCCTGCGAGTTCGGAGAGGTGTTCTCCACCGACGCGCGGATCGTTTCGAACGACCTGCTCATTCTGGAGGACGATAAGGACTTCTTCGTAGAATACGCCGGCGTGCTCACCCTCCGGCAGGAAACCCTCGATGAGTTCCCCGAGATCGAAGAGATCTTCGACCCGATCAGCCAGGCCCTCACCAACGAGGTGATGACCGATCTCAACGGTCAGGTTGATAACGACGGGATCGATCCCTCGAAGGTCGCCGAGGAGTGGCTCACCGACAACGGTTTCATCGGCTGACACGTGCGACCGAACGGGCGGGGAGATCAGCGCATCTCCCCGCCCGTTTCCGGTGTTGCCTCGTCCTTTACTGGCGCCCGGTCGCGGCTGTCACCAGGGCAAGGCGCGGACCTAGCCGTTGGCCATCACTTCCCGGATCTCTCGCCGCATCCTCGTCAGTTCCGTTTCGTCGAGCTGCTCGGCCACCTCGAATTCGGCGGCGACGTGGCCCGGGGCCCGGAACACCGCCACCCGATCCCCGATCGTGAGAGCCTCCTCGATCGAGTGGGTGATGAACACCCCGGTCTTCCCCTCCTCCTTGACGAGTTTGACGAACTCCCCGCGCAGGCGGTCCGCCGTCAACTCATCCAGCGCGCTGAAGGACTCATCGCAGAGGATGATGTCGGGGTTGAGCGCAAAGCAGCGCGCGATCCCCACCCGCTGGCGCATCCCGCCGGAGAGTTCGTAGGGGTAGGCCGTCTCTCGACCTTTCAGACCGAGTCGCGCCAACCATTCTCGAGCAGTTTCCAGACGTTCGGCTTTGGGTACCCCCATGTACTCCAATCCCAGAGCCGCGTTCTGCTCAGCCGTGCGCCAAGGCAGCAGGCGGCCGTCTTGGAAGACCACCGCGATCTTTCCCTTGAGCGCTTCGAAATCATCGTGCGGATCCAGACCTTCGACGAAGACCGATCCGCTCGTCGCGGCGTACAGACCCAGGAGGAGGTTGAACGCCGTCGACTTCCCACAGCCGGTTTGGCCGACGATCGCCACGAGTTCGCCTCGGGAGACGGACAGGTTGAGCCCGTCGATCGCTTGGACATGTTGACCGTGCCGGGTCACGAACTGCTTAGTGACGTCCTTGAATTCGATGAGGAGCTCATTGGACTGCTCGGTCGTCATTCGAGTGCCCTGTCTTTCTTTCACGTCAGCCATTACGCCCACTTCCCACGGGCGCCTCTTCCGATTCCGCCTGGCTCGCGCCCGACTGCTGCTCCGCTTCACTCACTTGCGGTGCAGCCCCGCTTGGGCGGTAGCGCAGCAGGCGACGTTCGAGGAGTTCGATAATCTTCTGGATGATCAGTACGAAGATCACGAGCGACGCCGTCCACGCGAGCACGCCGTCCATCCGGAAGAACTGCTGTTCCATCCGGAGTTGGTAGCCCACGCCGATCGTCGCGCCGGCGAATTCGGCGATGAGCACCACGCGGGTGCCGAGCCCGAGGTTGACCTTCCACGCCGTGAGGAGATCGGGAATGATCGCGGGCAGCGTGACGGTGCGGAACATGTCGAGCCGCCCACGGCGGGGCCGCAACGATTTCGCCATATCCCGCAGTTCGCTGGGAACCGCGCGGTAGGAGTCGTTGGCCTGGAACGCGAAGCCGGTGAGGGTGACCATGAGCAGGAGGAACCAGATCCGGACCTCGACCGACTGGAACCAGATGATCGCGATCATCACCCACGCCAACGAGGGGATCCCCTGGATCACCTGCATGTACGGCATGAGGACGTTCGCGAGTTTCTGCGACTTACCCATCGCCAATCCGGCGATCGTTCCCACGAAGAACGCGGTGATGAGTCCGAGCAGGATCCGGAACACCGTCGCGAGCCAGTCCCAACGTTGGCTGCCGTCGACGAATAGCTCGACGATGCGCATGACCACGTCGTTGAGCTGGGGCAGGATGTAATCCGGGGTGCCCGCGGCGATGATCACCCAGAGCACGAGCCCCGCGATGATCGCGATCGTCGTTTCCACGGGGGGCAGGGACCTGGCGGACCGCGTCACTCGCCGGCGCCAGATCTCCCGCCCCCGCCCCGTCGGGGTTGTCGTAGCCATTTACTTCCCCGGAATCACGGTCAGGGGTGGCGCTTCGTCGAAGTACTCGATTGCGACACCGGCGTCGAACACTGCGGCGATGCCCTCCTCGATGTCTTCGGCCGAGCGTACGTTCAGGCCGAGCCGGTCGTTATCGGAGATGAGCTCCGTTAGGGCTTCGACGTCGCCGCCGTCCATGGAGTCGGCGATGATCTGCGCCGCCTCGGCCGGGTTCTCCAGTGTCCACTCCGCGGCGTCCTCGTAGGTCTGCTGCAACAGCTCAGCCTCTTCTTCGTGCTCATCCAGCCATTCCCGGTGAACGGCGACCCCGAGGAAGGGAATGTCATCGGTGCCGTACTCCTCTTCCCAGAGCTCGAACGGAAGCGGCACGTCGGTGATGTGGTCGTGGCCTTGGGCCATGAGGTTCGCATACCCCGGCTCCCAGATCTGCACGGCATCAGCTCGAGACGACTGCGCCTGCGTTCCCAGCCCGCCGGTGTCGTGGTTCTCCACGGTCACGTTGTTAATATCAACGCCGGCAGCTTGGACGAACCACAGGAACAGCGCGTAGTTCGTCACGCTCGTCGAGGCGGCCAGCGAGCGTCCCTCGAGGTCAGCGAGTTCCGTCACCTCCGGAGTGGTGGAGACGAGTCCGCCCCAATAATCGTGCACGTTGAACAGATACACGACGTCAACGCCTTCAGACAGCCGCACCGCCTCACTCATGAGCGAGCCACTGCCACCCACCTGGTACTGACCGGTGCTGAACTCGGTGTTGTAGGCATCCGGCGGGCGCTCGACGAAGGTGATGTCGAGGTCGTTCTCGAGGTCGAATCGCTTCTCGGCGATCACTGCCGGTAAGAACGCGCCGAGCGAGGGCGGACTGAAGGCAACGATCTCGATTTCAGTCGCGTCGTCGGCCTCCGCCTCCCCGCCAGACGAGCTGCACGCGGCACTGAAGAGAAGGGTGGTTGCGGCCGCGGTCGCAATTCCCGTTCGTAACAAACGCATCTTTGCGCTCCTGACTTCATCGGTTCGGAAGGAAGCCCCCTCTCCTTCGGAAAGCGCTTCCCGATCAGAACTATAGCCGACCACTGTGACCTGGGCAACCGCTTACCCGACTTACCCGAGCGGCGTTTCTGCGCGTTGCCGCCGCGCCTGGTTGGCAAATCCGAGCGCGGCAATGACGGCGATGGCGTAGATGCCGATGATCGCCGCCCACGCGATCGCGTAGCTACCGGTCCCATCAACGAGGGCGCCCACGCTGATCGGCCCGGCAGCAAAGCCGACGTACATGCCCGTGGCGACGAGCCCCGTCGCTCGCCCGATCGCGTGCGAGGGCACGGCGTGAATAACGCTCACCATGACCACGACGTTCGCGGCGACTCCGGTTGCGCCCATGAGCAGCGCCCCCAGCCAGATGAGTTCGGGGCTGAGGGTGCTGGACAGCAGGAGCAGGGCGAGCGCGCAGGCACCGCCCGCCGCCACTGCAGGCATTGCCAGGTTGCTTCCCGCGCGGTCGGTTATCCTTCCCCAGATGATCCGTGCGACGATGCCGACGCCGCCGACGATCGCGGCGAGCAGCCCGGCCGTCTCCACCGAGAGCCCCAGGTCCTCGTACCCGAACAGGGGAAGGTAGAAGTTCACCCCTTGCAGCGCCGCTCCGACTAGGAACATGAACCCGGTCAACCACCACACCGAGGTCGGCAGCCTCGCCCCCGCGATCCTCGAGGCAGCGGCTTGCTCCCGAGGTTCATGAGGAACATATCGCGCCACGAGCACCGCGCCCAGGAACAACATCGCCCCCGCGACCAGCGCCAACGCCCCGCGCCACGTCGCCAGCACCGCGAGGGTTGGCAGAAACAGGCCGGCCGCGGCCTGGGTCATCTGCACCCCGGACTGCTTCACCCCCATCACCACGCCGCGGGACGACGGGGGCAGCCACTGTGCCGCGAGCCGGTTCGTGATCGGGTTGGAGAGCGCTTGGACGATTCCCGACGCCATCACCGCCACGAGCAGTACCGGGTAACTCGGAGCTGCGGCGGCGGCGAAGATTGCTCCCACGGCCCCGAGCACGAGGAGCCACATGATGCTCCGCGCGCCGGTGGTGTCAACGACCCGCCCGGCGCGGAGCGAGGCGATCGCGGCCGAAGCGAACGTCACGGTGCCGAGCGTGCCGTATTCCAGGCGGCTCAGCCCGAGTTCCGGGATGAGGAACGGACTGAGGGTGGAGATCGCGTAGACGATGAGCGGGCCGGCGCCCATCGAGACGGTCATCGCGGCGGCGAGCCCGGGAACTGATCGCACCGCTCGATCCATTCACGTCAACTTTCATGTCCGTGTTCCAGCTCCGCACCGAGGTGGAACGCTAAATCGAGCAGCCGGCTCGCTCCCTCCTCCCATTCTGGCTGCCGAGAACGACATTCGGGTTGATTTCCGTAAGAAAACCAACCCGAATGTCATTGTCGAGGCGAATTACCGATCAGAGCGCGCCGAGCGCTTCATCGATGTTCGGATCCTGCTTGATCTCCGGCACCTGCTGGGTGTACTTCACGACCCCGTTCTCGTCGATGATCACGACGGCCCGGGACATGACGCCGGCGAGCGGACCATCGGCGATCTTCACGCCGTAGTCATCACCGAAGGAGGAGCGGAAGACCGAGCCCGTCACGACGTTCTCGATGCCCTCCGCCGCGCAGAAGCGCCCGTGGGCGAAGGGAAGGTCCGCCGATACGCACAGGACCTGGGTGTTCTCCAGGCCCGCGGCGCGCTTATTGAACTCACGCACGCTGTTCGCGCAGACCCCGGTGTCGAGGGAGGGGAAGATGTTGAGCACCACCCGCTTGCCGCGGAAGTCCTCGAGGCTGATCTCGCCGAGTTCAGAATCGACGAGAGTAAATCCGGGCGCTTGGCTTCCGACTCCGGGAAGCTCCCCCACCGTGTTGATCGGACTTCCATCGAGCGTAATCTGTGCCATAAAAGTTTCCTTCCTCACAGCAACGTTGGTTGGGTTACCTCTCTCAGGGTATCGCTAACGCTCGCCGCCGCTACCGGTCCCGAGCTAGAGGACCGGGCACGAGGCCGCCCATGTCGCAGCAGCGAAACGGGAGGCGCGGTTATTCATCCACCGCGTCGTCCTCGTTCAAGATCATGAGACCCATGATGGCGCCCTTGAGCACGACCCCGCGCAGCGCGGGAGGAACCTCGATCTCGCCCCCGCGCGCGTGCACTAACCCGG
>JAJYRV010000120.1 GCA_021793935.1 Actinomycetes bacterium
TACGCCGCCACCGGCGAGGTCACTCACACGGCATAATCCTGCTCCACGAGCGCGGCGAGGCGCGACATCGCCCGCAGATACTTCTTCTTGTAGCCCCCCTCCTTCAACCGGGAGGAGAACAACCCCTGCACCGGGATGTCGATCCGGGTGGGAACGGACCGGTCGTAGAGCCGATCGACGAGAACCACGAGTCGGAGGGCCACCGCATCGTTGTCGATCTCATGGCCACCGGTGATTCCGACAAAGGTGACGCCATCGATGAGCTGGCCATAGCGGCTCGGGTGGACGTTGCCCAGATGCGCAAGCAATTCGGTGAGATCGTCGAGAGTCCCGCCCTCCACGGTGCGCGCAGCGGCGGCGATGTCGGCGCCGGCGGGGGCCGGGCGGTCCAGGGTGAGGGTACGGGCACGATAGTCAGGCCCATCGATCCGGAGGATTTCGAACCGCTCGGCCAAGGATTGGATCTCCCGTTTGAAATCTTCGGCGGCGAACCGCCCCTGCCCCAGCGCCCCGGGCTGGGTGTTCGACGTCGCCACCACCCACACCCCCGCCTTGCCCAGGTCGCGGATGAGGCGACTCATGATGAGGGTGTCGCCGGGATCATCGAGTTCGAACTCGTCGATGCACACGAGCGTGCGTTGTTGTAGCTCCTGCAGCGCCTGGGCGTATCCGAGGGCGCCGACGAGGTGGGTGTATTCGACGAATGTGCCGTAGGTGGATTCGCTCGGGCCGATCTCGTGGGCGAGGGCGGCGAGCAGGTGGGTTTTGCCCACGCCGTATCCGCCATCGAGATACACGCCGGAGGCAGGGGTGTTGCGTCGGAACAGCGCGGTGAGTTTGGAACCCTTGCGCTGCAAGGAATAGGCGAGCGCACGCATCCGCCGCAGCGCGGCGCTCTGGGAGGGCTGGGAGATATCGGGCCGGTAGTTATCGAACCGTGCGGAGGCGAATTGCGGAGGGGGAACCTGGTTAGCGATGAGCCGCTCGACGTCCAACGGCGGGAACCTGCTAGTCAGGGAAGGAAGATCCACCCGGCCCACTTTACTGGACAACTCCCCGCTCGCGTTCGGCGCGCCTGCCCAGCCGGAGGTGGCGATGAGCTTAGGGTGTGATTGTGAGCACTGGCCTACCCCCCGATTTCGAGGCGGCACTGCTGAGTCTGCGCGGCCACCAACTGCGGCCAGAACTTTCGCTGACCGAGGTCCCCGCGCCCACGCGGATCGCCCCGTATGCCGCTGCCCTCACGGGCGACGTCACGTCGCCCGATGATCCCGAGGTTTTCCTGGGCTCCGGCAGGTTCGTCGTCCTCTACGACCCCGCGGGCCAGCCGGCGTGGAACGGAAATCTCCGGATCATCGTCCTCGCCCGCGCACACCTGGAACCCGAACTCGGTGCAGATCCGCTCTTAGGTGAAGTCGGGTGGGCATGGCTCACAGACGCCCTTACCGAGGAAGCTGCGGAGTATCATTCGTTATCGGGGACAGTTACCCGCGCGCTGTCGGAAACCTTCGGTGGCTTAGAGCTGCGAGGCGGCGATGTCGATATCGAAATCCGCGCCTCGTGGACCCCACGAACCACCGACCTCGCTCCTCATCTGCGTGCGTGGGCACTCCTCACCTCACAGGCGGCGGGTTTGCCGCCAGACTCGGAAAACATCTCCACTCTGTACCGGAAACGGTGACCTGCTCAGTTATGCCACACCCCACTCCCACGACGGGAGAGTCCGCTGACACGAACGCGGACCCCATCCCCCTCACCGAACCTCGAGAAGGAACTCCGAAGGTAACCACCTCCCGCGATTCCCTCACCACCTACGCCCAGGAGCTCGCACGCGGCTCCGGACCGGTTGCCGTCGACGCCGAGCGCGCCTCGGGATTCCGCTATGGCCAGGACGCCTACCTCGTCCAGCTCCGCCGCGACGGCGCGGGTACCGGTCTCATCGACCCGCAGGCTCTGCCCGACCTCTCCGTCATCTCCCAGGCCGTTGGAGAAGAAGAATGGGTGCTGCACGCGGCCGACCAGGACCTGCCCTGCCTCGCCGACGTCGGAATGGCCCCCACCCGCCTCTTCGACACCGAACTCGCCGGGCGGTTGCTCAACAAGCGCCGGGTCGGTCTCGCCTCCCTCGTTGCCGAGGAGCTCGGTTTTTCCCTCGCGAAGGAACACTCCGCCGCCGATTGGTCCACGCGGCCACTTCCGGAGGAGTGGTTACGCTACGCCGCCCTCGACGTGGAAGTGCTCGTCGAGTTGCGGGACGTGCTCGCCGAGCAGTTGGAGGAGGCAGGAAAACTCGAGTGGGCCCACCAGGAGTTCGCCGCGGTGCTCAATGCCCCTGCCCCGGCGCCCCGGGTCGAACCGTGGCGGCGGACCTCGGGCTCGCACGCGGTGCGGGACCGGCGCCAACTCGCCGTCCTGCGCTCGTTATGGTACGCGCGGGACCGCGCTGCGCGGGCGGCGGACATCGCGCCGGGCCGGATCCTTCCCGATTCGGCGATCGTCGCCGCCGCCACCGCGGGAACAACGGATCTGCGCTCGCTGAAGGCCTTCCGCACCCCTTCGGGCCGGCGCCGGCTGAAGATTTGGACCGCTGCGGTCAAGGAGGCCCAGCAGCTTCCTGAGTCCGATCTCCCCACCCGGCGCCCCGCGCAATCCACCGGGTTACCCCAGCCGCGTTTGTGGCGGGACAAATCTCCGGATGCCGCGAGCCGGCTCGAGGCCGTCAAGCGGATCGTGAGAACCCGGGCCCTCGCCCTCGACGTGCCCCAGGAGAATCTCCTCACCCCCGAATTCCAGCGGCGGCTCGCCTGGGAGCCCCCAGAACCCGCCTCCGACGACCACGTCGCGGCGCGGCTGACCGAACTCGGCGCGCGCCCCTGGCAGGTGACGCAGCTAGCGGGCCTCCTCGCTGATGCCGTCGGCCGCCCCGACCACGTCATCGAAACCCTGCCTGATCCCCTCGCGAAGTAGCCCCGCCAGGTGACGCATCTCCGCCGGGTAAGATAGTCTAACAATTACCTAGTACTGCCAGTACGAAGATGGCTGGAAAATCCTGGAGGCACCATGCCGTTACTTGGCCGAGACGTCGTTTTAGTTGACGCACTTCGTTCCCCGTTCGGGCGGGCGCGCCCCGATGGGCTCTACGCCCACACCCGCGCCGATGACATCATCGTTGCCGTCGTGCGCGACCTGCTTCGCCGCAACGAAGCCGTGCCCGCAGCCCAGATCGGGGAGATCGCGATCGCTGCCACCACGCAGGAGGGGGATCAGGGCCTCACGCTCGGCCGCACGGTCGGGCTGCTCGCCGGCCTCGGCACCGACATCCCCGGGTTCGCGATCGACCGCATGTGCGCGGGAGCCCTCACCGCCTCGACCCTGACCGCGAGCATGATCGCCGTCGGCGCGGTCGACGCAGCGATCGCCGGAGGCGTCGAGCACATGAGCAATCACCCGTTGGGCGCGAACTTCCAGCCCAACCCCCGCTTCCTCTCCGAGCGGATTGTCGCGCCGGACGCGCTCAACATGGGCGCGACGGCAGAGAACCTCCACGACCAGTACCCGGCCCTCACGCGGGAGCGGGCCGATAAATTCGCCGCAGAGAGCCAGCGCAAGTACGCCGAGGCGCTCGCGGCCGGCTTCATCTCTCCCGACCTCGTTCCGATCGGCATCGCCGATCCCGAACGGGGCTGGGGCCTGGCCACCGAAGACGAACCACCCCGCCCGGGCACCACGGTCGAAGGAATGGCCGACCTGCCCACGCCCTTCCGCCCCGGCGGGCGCGTCACCGCCGCAACCTCCTCTCCCCTCACCGACGGCGCCACGGCGGCGCTGCTCGTAGCGGCGGAGAAGGCAGCGGAGTGGGGCGTGGCCCCGCGCGCCCGGCTCGTCTCCTACGCCTATGCGGGCGTGCCCGCCGAGGTGATGGGGCTCGGCCCGATCCCCGCGACCCAGAAGGCGCTCGCCCAGGCCGGACTCACGATGGACGACATCGGGCTCATCGAGATCAACGAGGCGTTCGCCGTCCAGGTGCTCTCCTTCCTCGACGCCTTCGAGATCGCCGACGATGATCCCCGGGTGAACCCCTACGGGGGTGCGATCGCGATCGGTCACCCGCTCGCGGCCTCCGGGGTCCGGCTCATGAGCCAACTCGCTCGACAGTTCGAAGACAACCCACACGTGCGCTACGGCATGACGACGATGTGTGTAGGCCTCGGCCAGGGCGGCACGGTCATTTGGGAGAACCCCCACTACGGAAAGGATGCCAAGTGAGTGAACGGATCACCCGCGCGTTAGTGCGCGATGTGCCCTTGGAGGACCTGGGCACGCTCGCCCTCGTCACGCTCGACAACGGCGAAGACCACCGGAAACCCAACACCCTCGGCACCGAGGGGATGCGGGGCCTGGGCGAGACCTTCGCCGCCCTGCGCGCCCGGGCGGAGGCGGGTGAGATCGTCGCCGTGGGGGTGACGGGCAAGCCCTTCCACTTCGCTGCGGGCGCCGACCTGCACCAGGCGGCGTCGATCCGCAGCAAGGAGGAAGGCACGGCCGTCGCCAAGGCGGGCCACGACGCCTACCGCAACCTGCTGGAGATGCCGGTGCCGACCTTCGCCTACGTCTCCGGGGTCGCCTTAGGCGGCGGGCTCGAACTCGCCCTCTCCTGCGCGTACCGCACGGTGGCCACCTCGGTGCGCAACATCGGGCTGCCCGAAGTGGCGATCGGCCTCATTCCCGGCTGGGGCGGCTCCTATCTCCTGCCCCACCTGATCGGGATCGAGAAAGCGATCCAGGTCATCCTCACCAACCCGCTCGCGAACAACCGGCAGCTCACCGCCGCGCAGGCCACGGAGCTCGGGATCATGGACGTCGCGCTCTCCCCTGCTGACTTCCTCGCCGAGTCCCTCCGGTGGACGGCGCGGGTGATCCGTGGGGAGGAGCAGGTCGACCGGGCGGAGATCGAGGGTGAAGAGTTCTGGTCCGCGGCCGTGGCCGAGGCGGACAAGAAGGTGCAGGCGCGCCTGCACGGCGCCTCCCCCGCGGCAACGACGGCCGTCGACCTCCTTCGCCTCGCCGGCGAAGGCGACCGGGAGAAATCCTTCGCAGCGGAAGACGAGGCGCTCGGCGAGCTCATCACCTCGCCGGAGTTCGCGGCGTCGATCCACGCCTTCAATCTCACCTCCTCACGGGCGCGTAAACCCGTCGGTGCACCGCCGAAGGATGAGGCCCGCCCGGTGAAGAAGATCGGCGTCGTCGGTGCCGGCCTCATGGCGAGCCAACTCGCGTTGCTGTTCGCCCGGCAGCTCAAGGTGCCCGTCGTCATGCGCGACCTCGACGAGGAACGGGCCCAGCGGGGCCGGGGGTTCGTGCAGGCCGAGGTGGATAAACTGCGCGAGCGGGGGCGTTTGAGCGAAGCCGGCGCGAACCGGGTGATGTCCCTTGTTTCCGCAACGACCGACATCAATGAACTCGCCGAGGCCGACTTCATCATCGAAGCGGTATTCGAAGAGATCGAGATCAAGAAGCAGGTGCTCGCAGAGCTCGCGCCGTTGGTGAGCGAGGAGACGATTTTCGCGACGAACACCTCGGCGCTGTCCGTCACCGAGATGTCCGCGGACCTGCCCCACCCGGAGCGGATGGTGGGCCTGCACTTCTTCAACCCCGTCGCGCAGATGCCGCTCGTGGAAGTGGTGCGCACCCCGAACACTGACGACACCACCTACGCGACCGCCTTCGAGGTGGCCAAGGGGTGCCGGAAGACGGCTGTCGCCGTGGCCGACCGGCCCGGGTTCATCGTCAACCGGTTGCTCGTGCGGCTGCTCGGTGAGGTCCTTGGTTCCCTCGAGGACGGCACGAGTGTTGCCGACGCCGATGCCGCGCTGCGCCCCCTCGGCCTGCCGATGGGTCCGTTCCAGCTGCTGCAACTCGTGGGCCCGGCCGTGGCCCAGCACGTGCTCGACACGCTGCGGGAGAAGCTCGGGGAGCGCTACCCCACGACCCCGGGCCTCGCGCAGATCGTCGAGGACGGCACCCCGTTCGTTCACTTCGAGGGGCGGCCCTCCGCGGCGAGCCCGGTCAACGCCGGGATCGCGGAGTTCTTCGGCTCCCGCGCCGGCAACGGCCAGACTCCCCAGGAGCTGCTTGCCCGGGTGCGCGACGCGCTCGCCCAGGAGGTGGGTTTCATGCTCGAGGAAGGGGTCGCGACCGACGCCGATGATATCGACCTCGCGATGATCATGGGCGCGGGCTGGCCCTTCCACCTCGGCGGCATCATCCCCTACCTCAAACGTACCGGGGCGCTCGCCGCCTGATGGTCGGGGCATAAAAAAACCGGGGAGGTGCGTACCTCCCCGGTTTTTCTTGCCAGCGGCTACTTCTTGTTCACCAGCGACCGCAAGAT
>JAJYRV010000121.1 GCA_021793935.1 Actinomycetes bacterium
CAACGGCGGCGGGCTGCCGGCGGCGATGAGCAGTTCGCGGCCCTGGCGTTTGGTCAGCCCGAACAGCGGCATCACGTCCGCCGCGCCGTCACCAAATTTGGTGTAGAAGCCGGTGACCGCTTCAGCTGCGTGGTCGCTGCCGAGGACCGCCAGACCCCATTCGCCGGCGAGGGCGTAGTGGGCAACCATTCGCTGGCGGGCCTTGATGTTTCCCTTATTGAAGTCCGAGACGCCGATCCCGCGGCTGCGCAGCTCGGCCGTGATCCCGTCCGTCGCCCGTGCAATATCAATGGTCAACGTCTCGTCGGGTTCAATGAACTTCAGTGCGAGCTGGGCGTCCTCCTCGTCGCTTTGCACCGCGTATGGCAGGCGCAACGCAACGAACCGGGCCGAGTCTCCCTCCTCGCGCAGCTCCGCAACGGCCCGCTGTGCGAGCAGACCCACGAGGGTGGAATCTTGCCCGCCGGAGATGCCATGCACGTACCCACGCAATCCCGTGCGCTGGAGGTATTCCTTGAGAAAATCTACTCGCCGGCGAAGCTCCACGCCCGGGTCGATCCGCTGCCGAACCCCTAATTCAGCCGTGATCTGTTGTTGTAAGGTCGCCATCCCTCCAGTCTAGATGCGGCGAATCTGAAAAGTTCCTGAGATTCAGCTGCCAATTCGCCTGCGCAGTTCGCGCCCCCATGAGACACTTCACGCTCCTTCACACGACCTTCACCTTTAGGGTGGAACAACCCGGGAAGATCAAGCGTTGAGATGGATAGCGCTGAAAGTATTTGCGCTCAGGCTTGAGGAGGCAATCATGGCAGAACGCACCCTACGCGGGAGCAGATTAGGCACGCAGAGTCTCGAAACTGAAGCCGGTATTCAACTCGCGCCTCGAGTCGAGGCCGTATATGACCTTCCCGATGGTCGCGTCATCGTCGTCCCATTCGCAGCAGACGCCGATATCCCCCACCACTGGGAGGCGATCGATGGCACTCAGGGGGTCCTGCGGGACGCCGTGGGTGAGCCGGAAGAAGAAGGCAAAGCTGCTCGTAAGCAGCGCACCCACTGGGACATGCTGTTGGAGCGGCGGAGCCGGGAGGAACTGCAGGACCTGCTCGACGAACGCCTCGAAGTGTTGCGCGCGCGGCGCCGCAGTGCCTAACTGACGCAATCCTGAGCCCCGCCACCTCATTGGTGGCGGGGCTCAGTGCTTCTTCCTCACGATCCGCGCGAGCTGCTCGATCCGGTAGCGCACTCCCCAGGCGGTGACCCGCCAGAGCGCTTCGGCGACGATGTGGCCGCTCATCTTCGATTCGCCTTCGGTGCGCTCCACGAAAGTGATCGGCACCTCAGTGATCGCTCCCCCGGCACGATAGACCCGCCACGCCATGTCGATCTGAAAGCAATACCCTTGGGAGTTGATCCTCCTCAGGTCCAGGCGGCGGAGCACCTCGGCGGTGTATACGCGAAAGCCTGCCGTCGCGTCCTTCACCGGCAGACCCATCGCGAGCCGGGTGTACGTCGTCGCCGCCCGGCTCAGCAGCACCCGATGGTTGGGCCAGTTCTCCACCGCTCCCCCGGGCACCCACCGCGAACCGATGACGAGGTCGGCCGTCGTTGCCGCCTCGAGGAGCGCCGGCAGATCCAACGACCGGTGGGAGGAATCGGCGTCCATCTCCACGATTCGGTCGTATCCGCGGTCAAGGGCCCATTCGAAACCGGCGATATACGCCCGGCCGAGCCCCTCCTTCCCCTCCCGGTGGAGCACGTGGACACTCCGGTCCTGCTCCGCGTAGGCCCGCGCCCACTCGCCGGTGCCGTCCGGGGAGTTATCGTCGACGATGAGGACCTCGGCCGTGGGGCAATCCTCCCGCAACGCCCGAAGCGTCAGGGGCAGCGCCGCCCGCTCGTTGTACGTGGGCATGATAACAAGAACGCGCATGAGATCGACCTACCCCCGCGCCGGCACCCGGTAGCGGACCATGCCGGCAACCACCCCGAGCCCCACGAGGACCATCAGTCCGTACACCGGCCACGGCCCAAGTCGCGTGGCGAGCGTCTGCGTGGTTCGCAGCGGAATCTCGGCGGCGAACTCCTCGGCGGTGAACAGCTCGGTGACCTCGTGCAACTCGCCATCCGGCCCGGCCCACCCGGAAACCCCGACCGTGGAGATCTGGACCGCCGCCCGGCCGTGCTCCACCGCGCGGAACCGGGTCATCGCGAGCTGCTGAACACTCTCGGTCGTCTCCCCGAAACTCGCGTTATTCGTCGGCACGTACAGGAACTGCGAGCCCTCCTGCACCGCCTCCTGGATGAGGGCGTCGTAGGCGACCTCGAAGCAAATGATCGTTGCCGTGCGCACGTCGCGGCCCAGGGCGGCCACCGGCACGTCGAGGTAGGCGGGCTCCTCCCCCGCCGACATGTCCACCGATACCAGGTCGACGATCGGCACGATCTCGCGGACGTATTTGCGTAACGGAATGTACTCGCCGAAGGCCGCGGGAATCTGTTTCGCGTAGACGTCGCCCACGCCGTCGACCCCGTCCCACACGAGGATCTCGTTATAGCGGGTGTCGCCGGTGTAGCGGACCGTCCCCACGAGCATCGGGACCCCGGCCGCGTCGGCGGCGGCGTTGACCATCTCCCGAGCCTTCTCGTCGACACGCGGATCGTAATCGGAGGCGTTCTCCGGCCAGAGCACGAGATCCACCTGTCCGTGCTCCTCGATGAGCCGTGAGGTCCCCGCCATGTGGTTACCCGTCACCTCCCGCGCATTCTGGAACGCATCACGGCCCGGATTGGCGACGTTGCCCTGCACCGCACCGATCCGGATCGTGCCCGCCTCCGCCCGGGTATCGAGCCCGATGAACATCGGCGCAACGAGCACCGCAGCGATCGTGAGCGCGGCGAGGGGCACGCGCACCATATCCTTGCTCAGGAAGGCGCCAACGCCGACGGCGAGGAGCCCGCCGAGCGCGGCAACGACGAAAGACACCAGGGGCGCCCCGCCGTAGGGCGCGAGTTTCACCAGCGGCCCGTCCGTTTGCGAGAACGCCATCCGCACCCACGGGAACCCCCCGAACGGCCACACCTGGCGAAGCTGTTCGGCAGCGACCCACGCCCCCGCGAACGGCATCACGAGAAGCACGCGGGCGTTGCGCAGCACCCGGACCCGCCGAATCCATACGTACATCACCGGCGCGAGCGCCATCAACATTGCCTGGGCGATCGATAACGCCACCCACGGGATCGCTCCGGCCGCTTCGCGGGCCCACCACAACAAGGGCAGGAAGTGGGCCACGCCCCATACTGCCCCGACGAGAAAGGCCCAACGGGCGGAATCGCGGGTCAGGCTCCACATCAAGAGCGCCATCCCCACGATGGCCAAGGGCCAGATCGATGCGTGGGGAAATGCGAGGTGGGCGAGGAATCCCCCGACTGCCGCTACTAACAGCGAGGTGGACCGGCGGGAAACAGACACGAGGACAGACTACTTCACTCCCACCCCTGCCACTGCCCCGGCGCGGTTGGGCCTCCTTCGGACCGCGGGGGCGTCCCCCTCGTTTTCTAATGAAGGCCTCCCGCGCCGGGTCTGCAGTGCAGGTACGGTTGGCAATCTACCTGCTTAGACCCTATTAGCCAACCGGCCATCGACGCTGGTCAAATGCATCGGCGCTGGTCAATCGCATGCGAGTTTCGGGGAGGATTTTCCGTTCTGGGCGTGTCGCGCTTGTCTTCCTCACCAGGCCTCTAGCTCCACGCCCCGGTGCCATAGCCGCAGCAGCCTCGGCTCGGGCTCGCCGACCCCGAAATACGGTAGCAGCGGCGTACCCGCGCGTTCATCGGTGGACCAGTGCGCCGCCCGTTCATCCGGAGCCTGCACCGCCAGCGCCTCCACGTGCCACGAAGCGAGGTCGGCCGGCGCCCCGACCCGCAGCACGCCGCGCGGTTCGAACTGCCCCGGCGTGAGGCGCCACGCGCCGCGGGTGTGGGCGTTGAACGCGGCCCGCGCGGAGATCGGCGCGGGGCCCTCGAGGAGCGCCCGAGCGATCGTCTCCCAGGGAGTGCCCGCGCCGGTGAGCGCGAACGGGACCCCCGCCCGGGCCAGATCGGCGAGCCGAAGGTTGATCTCCCCGTCGATGATGACGACGACGCTCCAGGTGGCCAACAACTCCGGGGCCACGTCCTGGCTCGCGTGTAGGTAGACGCGGGCCGAGGGTGCGCGCCCGCCCGCCACGAGTTCGGCGAACGCCGCGGCGTCCTCGGCACTGGCGACCGTGAGGGCCGGCTCGACCAGGGGGGCCCGATCGGTGCGGAGGAAGCGTTCCATCTCCATCGCGTCCGCGCCCGGCGTGAGCCGATGCAGGGCGGGCCCGGCGCTGGGAAGATCGGTGTGAATACCGACGAGGTCGAGGTGCGGGCCGTACCCGGAGGTGTCGGGAGCAGAGCCGAGGTGGATATGCGCGGCGGTGATGCCGGTGCGATGCAGGGCGTTCGCGGGCTGGGCCGCGGCCGAGGCGTCGTGGAAAGCGGGCGTGATGAGCGCGTGCTCGGCGTCGATGAGGCGGGCCTCGGGGTGGGCGCGGGCGCGGTAGGCCGCGGTGTCCTCGTCCCCCATCCAGGTGATGAGCCCCTCCTCGACGTGCAGCGCCGTCGCGAACCGTTCGATCGGACTATGGATCGTCGCGTTGTGAAGAATCAATCGAGGGCTCCTTGCGCCACGACGCCCCGCCGGATTTCGTCCATCGCTTCCCGCGCGGTGCGCCGAAGGCGCGGCGTTGGAGCAACGAGGGCGACCTGGTCGAGCAGGTCGAGGACCTGACGGGCCCAACGAACGAAGTCCCCGGCCGCCAGGTCGGTGTCGGCGAGGACGATATCCAGCCCCAACCCGGAGGCCCAGTGGAACATCGGCAGCACCAGCCCCATGTCCAACGGGGTCGTGACCTCCAGGTCGAAATCGGCTTCGAGGGCGATGATCTCCCGCGCGCAGGCGCTGGTCTCACGCAGGGCCTCCCCCATCGGTGCCATCGTTCCGGTGAAGCGTGGGATCGGGCTGGGCTCGTCCGACCGCGGTTCGTACATCACCGCCGCGATGGCTCCCGCGAGTGCGGGGGCGGTGAGGTCGTTCCAGATGCCGTCGCGCAGCGCCTGGGCGATCACGAGGTCCTGTTCGGAGTAGATCCGGCGCAACCATTTACCCTGGTCGGAGACGACCAACGCCTCGTCCTCCTCATCGAGATAGCCCAGGCTCAGCAGCACCTTCGTCACGCGGTCGAACTCTCGCGCGATCGAACTCGTCCGGCCCTCGATGCGCCGGATGATCCCCTGGTACTCCTTGTCGACCTTGAGCCAGCGGTTCGCCCACCGGACGTGATCCTCGCGTTCGGCGCAACCGTGGCACGGATGCGCGCGGAGCTGCTCGCGGAGCCGTTCGAGGGTCTCATCCCCGGGTGCCTGCTTCTTCCGAGTCGGGAAGTCCTCGTGTGCGAGCGCACCGAGGGCCGAGCGCATCGAGGAGGCGAGGTCGACCCGGTCCCGGGGCCGGCGGGAGTTGAAGTGTTTGCCCACCCGGATCCTCGTGAGCACCTGAGTGTCGACGGGAATGTCGGCGTGGCTGAGCCGGCGCACCCGGGCGTCGCTGGTGAGGACGGTGAGGATCGGTCCGTCGGCGTCGAAGTCGGGCCGGGACAGCACGACCGCGTGCCCCTGCCGGCGCCCACGCGGGAGGCGGACGACGTCGCCCTTGCGCAGCTCACTCACCGCGTTGGCTAACGCCTGGCGGTGCGCGCGGGAACGTGCCCGGGAAAGTTCCTTCTCCCGAGCGTTGATCGCTTGCCGCAGGCGCATGTACTCCTCGAAATCACCCAGGTGGCACGACATCGCCTTCGCGTAGCCTTCCTTGGCTTCGGTGAGTTTGCGGGTCTGCCGGGCCAGGCCGACCACGGCCCGGTCGGCCTGGAATTGGGCGAAGGAGGTCTCCAGGATCTCCCGGGCCCGCGCGGCGTCGGTGGTCGCGAGCAGGTTGACCGCCATGTTGTAGGTCGGCCGGAACGCCGAGCGCAGCGGATAGGTGCGCCGGCTCGCGAGACCGGCGAGGGCGATCGGGTCCAGGCCGCTGGAGTACAGGACCACCGCGTGTCCCTCGACGTCGATCCCGCGCCGTCCGGCCCGGCCGGTGAGCTGGGTGTACTCCCCCGCGGTGATATCCGCGTGGCGTTGGCCGTCCCATTTCACGAGCCGTTCCAGCACGACCGTGCGGGCGGGCATGTTGATGCCCAGCGCGAGCGTTTCGGTGGCGAAGACCACCTTGATGAGCCCGGCGGCGAACAACTCCTCCACGGTTTCTTTGAACACGGGCAGCATGCCCGCGTGGTGGGCGGCGAC
>JAJYRV010000122.1 GCA_021793935.1 Actinomycetes bacterium
GCAAGATCACCCACCAGAACAGGTCGAGAGCTCCGAGATCGTTCATCGCCGCGTCTCCATTCCGGAGAGGTACTCCGGCGGTGCGAAGGGTTCCAACCCGACCTCTTCGTGCGGGGGCCCGTTCTCCCAGTGGTTCTTCACGATCACGTCATCCCGGCGCCGCATCCCGGGAAGTTGGCTGAGCACCGCGTCGATAACGCCGAGGTAGGGGGTGCCGGCATCGGCGAGGGCGCGGCGCAGGAGTTCCAGGTCGGCCCGGCGGTTGCGGACCAGTTTCGCGCCGGCGCCGGTGAGGGAGGCGAACTCCAGGACCAGGGGCAGGTAGTCAGGCAGCTCCTCCTCGCTCGGGATGAAGTTCGCGCCGCGGTAGGCGGCCTTGAAGGCGAGCATCGCCATGCCGCGTTTGCGGGTGTCCCCGGTGCGGTAGTAGGTGAGGTACAGCGCGCAGCGGCGGCGCAGATCGAAGGTGTGCACGTAGTGTTCGGCGACCTCGGTGGGCGGGGTGAAGCGCAGCCACTGGAGGAAACCCGCGAGGAGTTCGCGAGTGCGCCGCGGGCTGAGCGAGGCGGCGGCGGCCTCCAGTTCGTCGAGCCCGTCGAAGATCGCCGCGGTGGGGTATTGCAGGAGGATGGAGGCGAGTTTGAAGGTGCGCGCATCGGCGGATCCCGGCCCGGTCATGGCGCGCCCCGTTCCGGGAACAGGTTCGGCGCGGCGCCCGTGCCGTCCCACCCGAACAGGTTGAACCGCTCCGCGCCGTCATCGGTGCGGAACGTGCTGCCCGCCCCCGCGGGGCCCTGGCCGCCCATCCCCGGCCCGCCCTCGGAATCGAGGGCGCAGAACAGTTGCTCGTGCTGGGATACCAGCGCCCCGGCGTCCTCGGCGTGGGTGGGCGGGATGACGTAGCGGTCGTCGTATTTGGCGATCGCGAGCAGCCGGTACAGGTCGTTGAGTTCCTCCAGGGTCATGTCCACGCTCTGGGCGAGGGTCTCGTTGGGCTCGAGCCCGAGCTGCTCGGCGCGCATCGTGGAGCGGATCGCGGCCAATCGGTGCAACACGGTGCGCACCGTTTCCACCTTGCCCGCCGTGAACAGGTTCGCGAGGTACTCGATCGGGATCCGCAGGGAATCGATCGTGGCGAACACCTGGTCCGGATCCGCTTCGTCATACCCGGCGGCGTGGACGACGTCGGCGACGGGGGAGAGGGGCGGGATGTACCACACCATCGGCAGGGTCCGGTACTCGGGGTGGAGGGGCAGGGCGACCTTGTGCTTCACCGCGAGGGCGTAGACGGGGGAGCGTTGGGCGGCGAGGATCCAATCGTGGGGAATGCCCTGCCGGGCCGCCTCCTCCTGCACGTGCGGGTCGTGGGGATCGAGGAAGGTATCCAGTTGCGCCTCGTACAGGTCCTGCTCGCCGGGGGTGGCGGCGGCGGGCAGCACCTTATCGGCGTCGTAGAGAATGAGCCCGAGGTAGCGAAGGCGCCCCACGCAGGTCTCGGAGCAGATCGTCGGCTCACCCACCTCGATCCGCGGCGCGCACAGCGTGCATTTCTCCGCCTTGCCCGTGCGGTGGTTGAAGTAGATCTTCTTGTACGGGCACCCCGACACGCAGAACCGCCACCCGCGGCACCGGTTCTGATCCACGAGCACGATCCCATCCTCCGAGCGTTTATAGATCGCCCCAGAGGGGCAGGAAGCGACGCAGGAGGGGTTGAGGCAGTGTTCGCAGATCCGGGGCAGGTAGAACATGAACGCCTGCTCGTATTCCATGAGCACGTGCTCATCCATGTGCTCGAGGTTGGGATCGGCGACGGCGTGGGTGGCGGCACCGGCGAGGTCGTCATCCCAGTTGCTGCCCCACTTCACCTTCATCGTGTTCCCCGTGAGCGCGGAATGGGTGTGGGCGCTGGGGTTCTGGGTACCGGCGGGGGCGTTGATGAGCGTCTGGTAATCGTAAGTCCACGGTTCCCCGTAGTCGTCGATGGAGGGCATATCGGGGTTGTAGAAGATCGAGAGCAGCTTCTTCAGCCGGCCCCCGGCCTTGAGGGCAAGGCGGCCCTTGCGGTCGAGGGTCCACCCGCCCTTCCACTGCTTCTGATCCTCGTACCGCTGCGGGTAGCCGACCCCCGGTTTGGTCTCCACGTTGTTGAAATAGATGTATTCCGAACCGCGCCGGTTCGTCCACACCTGCTTGCACGTCACCGTGCACGTGTGGCAACCGATGCATTTATCGATGTTCATCACCATCGACATCTGGGCCATGATGCGCATTAGAACTCCACCTCCTGGGATCGCCGCCGGATCACGGTGACCTCATCGCGCTGACTACCGGTGGGGCCGTAATAGTTGAACCCGGCGCTGAACTGCGCGTACCCACCGATCATGTGGGTCGGTTTGACGACCAGCCGGGTGAGCGCGTTATCCCCGCCGCCGTGCCAGCCGGAGATCTCCGACTTCGGGGTCATCAGGTGCCGGTCCTTCGCGTGATACATGAACACCGTGCCCTCGGGCATCCGGTGGCTGACGACGGCGCGGCAGGCGACGACCCCGTTGCGGTTGTACGCTTCGATCCAGTCGTTATCGCCCACGCCGATCTTCCCCGCATCCAGCGGGCTCATCCACATCACCGGCCCGCCGCGGAACAGGCGCAGCATGTGCAGGTTGTCTTGATACTCGGAATGGATCGACCACTTCGAGTGCGGGGTCAGGTATCGCACGGTGATCTCGGGGCGGCCGGGATCGGCGAGGCCCTGATCGCCGAAGTGGCGGATGTAGTTCAGCGGTGGGCGGTACGTGGGCAGGCCCTCGCCGTACTCCTGCATCCATTCGTGATCGAGGAAGAAATGCATCCGCCCCGTGAGCGTGTGCCACGGCTTGTTCCGTTCGACGTTGACGACGAACGGCGAGTACCGGCGCCCGCCGGATTCGCTGCCCGACCACTCCGGGGAGGTGATGACGCTGCGCGGCTGCACCTGGGTGTCCGCGAAACTGATGTGTTCCTCAGCGCGTTCGGAGGCAAGGTCAGCGAGCGCGGTGCCGGTACGCTTCTCCAGGCTCTGCCACCCGGCGGTCGCGAGTTTGCCGTTCGTCGCGCCCGAGAGGGCGAGGATCGCCTCGGCCATATGGATGTCGCGGGTGAGGGCGGGCCGCCCCCGGGCGCTGCCCTCGCGGATCGTGCCGTTGGTGCGCCGCAAGTAGTCCAGCGCTTCGGTGACGTCGATCTTGACGCCCTTCGTCGTCGTCCCCAATTCATCGAGGAGGGGACCGATCGCGGCGAGCTTCTCGGAAACGAGGCCGAAGTCGCGGACGATGGGGATGAGCTTGGGCATCGTCACCCCGGGGATCGGCTCGCATTCCCCGCGCGTCCAATCGCGCACCTTGCCTCCGGGCTGGGCGCGCTCATCCGGGGTGTCGTGCTGCAACGGTACGGACATCACGTCGGTGCGCGTGCCCAGATGAGTGCGCGCGAGGCGGGAGAAGTCCCGGGCGATCGTGTGGAAGGCGTCGAAATCGGTGCGGGTCTGCCAGGGCGGGGCGATCGCGGGGTTGAAGGAGTGGACGAAGGGGTGCAGGTCGGTTGTCGACAGGTCGTATTTCTCGTACCACGTGGCGGCGGGCAGGACGACGTCGGAGTGGGTGCACGTGCTCGTCATCCGAAAATCGATCGTCGCGATGAGGTCGAGTTTCCCGCGCGGGCCGTGGTCGCGCCACACGACCTCCTGGGGGCGCTTGCCGGGCGGGGTTTCTTCCGCGCGCACGGCGTTCTCCACGCCGAGCAGGTGGCGCATGAAGTACTCCATGCCCTTGCCGGAGGAGCCGAGCAGGTTCGCGCGCCAGATCAGCATCACCCGCGGAAAGTTCACGGGGTCATCCGGGTCGGTGTCGGCGTAGGTGAGCCGGCCGGAGCGGAGTTCCTCGATGACGTAGTCGGGCAGGTCCGTTCCGGCGGCCGCCGCGTCGTCGGCGAGATCGAGCGGGTTGCGGTTGAACGTGGGGAACGAGGGGGTCCAGCCCATCCGGCCCGCCTGGGCGAGGCAGTCGACGAACGCCGCGCCGCGGAACCTCCCGGCACCCAGCGGGCTCGCGAGTTCGTGCGCCCCGAAGGTTTCGTACCGCCACTGATCGGTGTGGAGGTAGAAGAACGAGGTCCCGGTCATGTGCCGGGTGGGGCGGTGCCAGTCGAACGCGAAGGCCATGTTCTGAAAGCCGGTGAGGGGGCGGACTTTCTCCTGGCCCACGTAGTGCGCCCAGCCGCCACCGTTGACTCCCTGGGTGCCGCACAGCATCGTCAGGGTGAGGAAGGTCCGGTAGATCTGGTCGGAGTGGTACCAGTGGTTGGTGCCCGCTCCCATCGCGATCATCGACCGGCCGCGGGAGAGCTCGGCGTTGCGAGCGAATTCCCGGGCCACCCGCGCCGCCGCCTGGGCGGGTACCGAGGTGATCTGTTCCTGCCAGGCCGGGGTGTAGGGGTGGGGGTCGTCGTAGCCGCGTGGCCACTGCCCGGGCAGGCCCTCCCGGGCGACCGCGTATTGGGCCATGAGCAGGTCGAAGACCGTGGTGACCAGGTGCCCGCCGACCCGGCGGACCGGCAGCCCGCGGCGGATGGCCGATCCGCCCTCGCTCGCGCCGACGTCGAACCGGGGGAGATCGACGGTGACGGCGCACTCGCGGGAGTCATACACGCTCAACGCCGGGTCGATCTCGCCGAGGTCGAGGTTCCAGTTCCCCTTGCCGCTCTCGGAGAAGCGGAAGCCCAGCGACCCGTTGGGAACCGCCGGGGTGCCGGTGACCTGGTCGAGCATGACGGGTTTGTGCTCGCCGTCCTCCACCGGGTTTTCAGTCTCGCCGTCTGCCGCCTCCAGGTCGGCGTGCGTGAGGAAGTGCCCGGGCACGTAGGAGTCCCCGTGCTCGCGCAGCGTCACGAGGAAGGGGAGGTCGGTGTACTTCTTGACGTACTCGGTGAAGTACGGCACCTGCCGGTCCCGGAAGAATTCGGTGAGAACCACGTGGCCCATCGCCATTCCCAGGGCCGCGTCGGTGCCGGGGGCGGCGGCGAGCCAGTCATCGGCGAACTTCGTGTGGTCGGAATAGTCGGGGCTGACGACGACGACTTTCTGCCCGTGGTACCGCGCCTCCACCATGAAGTGGGCATCCGGGGTGCGGGTGATGGGCAGGTTCGTTCCCCAGATGATGAGGTAACTGGAATTCCACCAGTCGCCGGATTCGGGCACATCGGTTTGATCCCCGAACACTTGCGGGGAGGCGATGGGCATGTCCGCGTACCAGTCGTAGAAGGACAGGATCGTGCCGCCGATGAGGGAGAGGAACCGGGTGCCCGCGGAGTACGAGACCGGCGACATCGCCGGGATCGGCGAGAACCCCACGACCCGGTCCGGCCCGTACTGCTTGATCGTGTGCACATGGGCGGCGGCGATGAGCTCGCTCACCTCCGCCCACTCCACGCGCACGAACCCGCCCTTGCCGCGAGCGTCCTTGTACGCGCCGGTACGCTCCGGGTCGGCGGTGATCTCCGCCCACGCCGCCACCGGATCCCCGAGCCGTTCCCGCGCCTCTCGCCACATCTGCAGCAGGGTGCCGCGGATGTAGGGGTAGCGAACCCGGGAGGGGGAGTAGGTGTACCAGGAGAACGAGGCGCCCCGCGGGCACCCGCGCGGTTCGTACTCCGGGGAGTCCGGGCCGACCGAGGGATAGTCCGTCTGCTGGGTCTCCCAGGTGATGATGCCGTCTTTGACGAACACCTTCCAGGAGCACGAACCGGTGCAGTTCACCCCGTGGGTGGAGCGCACGACCCGATCGTGGCGCCAGCGTTCATGCCAGAACTCCTCCGCATCCCGCCCGCCCTTGCGGTGCAGCTCCCGGGAATCGGGGCTGGGCGTTCCCGGTGTGAAGAATTGTGCCTGGCGGAGCAGCGCTTCCACCGGCTTGCCCAACGGAAGCATTGGTGCGAGCCGCTCCCGGCCCGTTTCCACCTGTTCGCTCGCCATGCCGGCTCCTCGATGAGACTACAAAATCGGTCTACGCGGTGTCCACGGCGCAAGGGGCAGGAGATGAGCGCTCCAGCGGGGGCCGGCACTCGGCGTCGACGCCTCACCGCGCACACCGGCACCAGCAGAGACGATCACGTTCCTCAGCGACATGATGCTTCCAGCCCTAATTGCGCCCTTGCTACTGCTGACCATCCCGAGTCTGCGGGCCCGGTAGCGGGGAAGGCTAGGGGTTGCGCCGGGCGGGCGAACCGGTTAGTGGCCGCCGGCTCTAGGCGGCGGCCGGCCGCCCGGAACCGCCGTCGGTGAAGAAGCGTTCCGGGCTGCTGGAGGCCCGCGCCCCGGAGGCTAGCC
>JAJYRV010000123.1 GCA_021793935.1 Actinomycetes bacterium
GCCCTGAATCGGCTCGTAACCCGTTTTCCCCGCGTGTGGATTCGACCATATAACACGCGTGGCGAGTCCGCCCAGAAACCGCATCTGCGCGGCGAGGTCCGCCGCGTCCCCGCGTTCCCAACCGTCGCTGGCGACGACGATGACCGCCCCGCGAGCCCCGCCGCGCCGGCCCCAGGTGCGCAGGAATTCCCCGAGGTTGTCGGCGAGCCGGGTTCCGCCGGCCCAGTCGGGGATGAGCCGGCCCGCTTCGGCAAGGGCATCGTCGATGTCCGGGCATCGCAGCGCGGGGGTGATCCGGGTGAGGCGGGTGCCGATCGCGAATGCTTCCGCCTGTGGCGCGCGTGAACACACGTGGTGGGCGAGCCGGAGCAGGGAATCGGCGTAGGGCTTCATCGAGCCGGAGACGTCGATGAGGAACACGATCCGCCGCGGGCGCCGCCGCCGCTGGGCGTAGCGCAGCGGGCCGGGTTCGCCCCCGCGGCGGCGTTGATCGCGCACCGTGCGCACTCGGTCGATCTGCCCGTGGCTGGCCGGCTCGAGGCGCCGGGTGACCCTCGTGGGCGCGGGGATCGGCAGCGCCGCGAACTGCCGGGCCAGGATCCGCCGCTCCGCTTTCGACAGGCTCGCGATATCGCGGTTGCGCAGCACCTCCGCCTCGGATGCGAGCGCGGCCATGGGGGTCTCCTCGCCGGGTTCACCGCCCTCGAGCCCCGCCTCGTACCCGGTCGTGATCGCGGGGCTCGCGCGGGTGGGCGTGGGGAGCGGGTCGGTGCTGAACCACGTGCGAAACGCGTAGTCGTAGGCCCCGATGTGGGCGGCGCTCGTACAAAAAACTGCCCGCCCGGCCCAATAGACATCACGCGGGTTGCCGTAGTCGAGGTGAGCGACGGCGTCGATGAAGGTATGCGTTGCCGCCATCGTCACGGGCAGGCCCCCGCGCCGAAGCACCCCTGCGAACCCGGCAAGGACTTCTTCGGCGGAGGTGTTCACGAGGCGAGCAGCTTGTCCAGGGCGAGGCGGACGTCGTCGATGTCGCTGCGGTGCTTACACAGCGCCCCGATGGTGGCCGAGGCCGAGGCGATGTCTAGCTCACCGGCACCGAGGTGGTGCAGGGCGCGAGCCCAGTCGAGGGTCTCCGCTACGCCGGGGGTCTTGATGAGGTCGCCCTCGCGGCGCAGGTGCGCGACGGCGCCCGCGAGCTGCTGGGCCAGTTTGGGGGGCACCTCGGGCAGGCGGCGGCGAATGATGGCGACCTCGCGTTCGAGCCCGGGGTGATCGATCCAGTGGTAGAGGCAGCGTCGCTTGAGGGCGTCGTGCAGTTCCCGGGTGCCGTTGGAGGTCATCACGACGATGGGAGGAACTTTGGCCTTCACCGTGCCGAACTCTGGAATCGAGACCTGATTGGCGGAGAGCACTTCGAGGAGGAAGGCCTCGAACTCGTCATCCGCGCGGTCGATCTCGTCGATGAGGAGCACCACCGGCGCTTCTTGGAGGGCGCGCAGGATCGGGCGGGAAAGGAGGAACCGCTCATCGAACAGGGAGCCCTCCAGGCCGGCGAGGTCGGCGGGCTCGGAGGTGCCTGCCGAGAAGGAGGCCTCCGCCGCGCGCAGGTGCAGGATCTGTTTGGTGAAATCCCAGTCGTACAGCGCCTGGGTGGAGTCGATGCCTTCGTAGCACTGCAGTCGAATGAGGTCGAGCCCGAGCCCGTCTGCGAGGGCTTCGGCGAGCGCGGTTTTTCCCGCTCCGGGTTCCCCTTCCAACAGCAGCGGGCGCCCCATCGCGATCGCGAGGTAGGTGATCGTCGCCAGGCCCTCGTCACTGAGGTAGTCGACGGAGTCGAGCACGGACTCCACGTCGGCGGTTGAGGTGATGGCTGCCACAGATTCAGGATAGAACATAAGAAAGGTGGCGAACACCATATTGAATTACGCAAGGTTCCCCTCACTTTAATTTGACAACTCCCGCAGAGTGTGCATATGGGCTACGCTGGCGCTAAGAGTCACTCTCAGGGCAAAGGAGCGTAGAGGATGACGGCACGAAAAATCACCATGACGGTCGATGGGGTCACCTACACCGACACTGTCGAACCGCGAATGCTGCTCGTGCAGTACTTGCGCGAGGTGTTGGGAAAGACGGGAACCGTGGTCGGCTGCGACACGAGCAACTGCGGGGCATGCACGATCGACGTGAACGGGGCGAGCGTGAAGTCGTGCACGATGCTCGCCGTCGAGGCCGACGATTGCGAAGTGCTCACGATCGAAGGGCTCGCCTCGAACGGGGAACTGCACCCGTTGCAGCGCGCGTTCAACGACTGCCACGGGCTGCAGTGCGGCTTCTGCACCCCCGGAATGATCATGCAAGCCAAGTCCCTCCTGAGCGAGAACCCCGCGCCCACCGACACCGAAGTGCGCGAAGGACTCCAAGGGAACCTGTGCCGGTGTACCGGCTATCAGAACATCGTCGCCGCGGTTCAACAAGCAGCGAGTGAGGGGGCACAGCAATGACGATCCTCGATGCACCCGAGCGCGAGATCGGTCGGGCCCGGACGCGGAAGGAAGACGCCCGGCTCATCACCGGTCGCACCCGCTTCACGGACAACATTTCCTTGCCGGGCATGCTGCACCTGGCGATGGTGCGCAGCCCCGTGGCCCACGCGAAGATCCTTTCGGTCGATGTGACCAAGGCGAAGAACTCCCCCGGCGTCATCGCCGTGCTCACCGGCGCCGACCTCGCCGATGTTCAAGGCAGTTTGCCGAACGCCTGGCCCGTCACCCCCGATCAGAAGGCGCCACCGCGCCCGTCGGTTGCGGTCGATAAGGTCGCCTTCGCCGGCGATATCGTTGCCGTCGTCGCGGCCCGCTCCGCAGCCGAGGCCCGTGACGCTCAGGAACTCGTCGATGTCGAGTACGAGAACCTCCCGGTCGTGCTCGACCTGGCCGCCGCTGCTCGTGATGAGCAGCTGGTCCACGAGGAACTCGGCACGAACGTCTCCGCGACGTGGGTGTTCGACTCCGCCGAGGCCGGCACGGGCAGCGACGTGGAGGAATCCCTTGCGAATTCCGACGTCGTCGTCGAACGGACCTTCCGCCAACAACGCCTCATTCCGGCGTTCATGGAGCCCCGCTCGACCGTCGTGGACCCTACCGGTGAGCAGATCACGATGTGGTCGGCCACGCAGATCCCCCACATCCTCAAACTCATGCTCGCGATGACCCTCGGGATCCCCGAGAGCAAGTTACGCGTCGTCGCACCGGACGTGGGCGGGGGCTTCGGCGGCAAACTCGCGGTCACCCCCGAGGAAGCGATCACTCTCCTCGTCGCCCGCCGGCTCGGCAAGCCGTGTAAATACACAGAGACCCGCAGCGAGTCCCTCCAAGGGGCCCATCACGGGCGGGATCAGATCCAGAAGATCCGGATCGGCGCGACCAGGGACGGCCGGGTCACGGGCCTGGATGTGCGGCTCCTGGCGGATATGGGCGCCTACCTCGGGCTCATCACCTCCGGGGTTCCCATCCTCGGGGCGTTCATGTTCAACGCGATCTACAAGTTCGATGCCTACCGGTTCGAATGCAAGAACATCTTCACGAACAAGGTGTGGACGGATGCCTACCGCGGTGCCGGCCGGCCCGAAGCGACGTTCGGGATCGAACGGATCATGGATGAACTCGCCCTCGAACTGGGCATGGACCCGATGGAACTGCGCAGGAAGAACTGGATCGGGCACAAGGAGTTCCCATACACCACCGTCGCGGGCCTGGAATACGATACGGGCAACTACGAGGCTGCCACCGAGCGGGCGCTGGAACTGTTCGGCTACGAGGAGCTGCGCGAGGAGCAACAGCGCCGCCGGGAGGCGGGCGACCCGGTGCAACTGGGAATCGGGATCTCCACGTTCACCGAGATGTGCGGGCTCGCGCCCTCCCGGGTGCTCGGCTCCCTCAGTTACGGGGCCGGGGGCTGGGAGTATGCCCAAGTGCGGGTCCTGCCCACCGGAAACGTTGAGGTCGTCACCGGCTCCAGCCCGCACGGGCAGGGGCACGTGACCTCGTGGAGCCAACTCGTGGCCGACCGGCTCGGGGTCCCGTTCGAGAACGTGGAAGTGCTCCACGGCGATACCCATATCGCGCAGAAGGGTATGGACACCTACGGGTCGAGGTCGCTCGCCGTCGGCGGGATGGCCGTCCTCGCCGCTGCCGACAAGGTGATCGAGAAGGCGAAGGTCATCGCCGCGCACATGCTCGAGGCGAGCGAGGTCGACGTCGAATTCGCTGATGGTACCTTCGGCGTGAAGGGGACCGATAAGGGCGTCTCCCTCGCCGAGGTCTCGCTCGCCACGTTCGCCGCCCACGACCTGCCCGACGGCGTCGAACCGAGCCTGGATTCGGATGCGACGTTCGATCCGGAGAACTTCTCCTACCCGCACGGCACGCACCTCGCTGCGATGGAGGTCGACACCGAGACGGGGCAGGTGAAGATCCGCAAGTACGTATGCGTCGATGACATCGGCAACGTGGTCAACCCGCTCCTGGTCGACGGGCAGGTGCACGGCGGGCTCGCGCAGGGGATCGCCCAGGCACTGTTCGAAGAGGCGGTCTACGACGACTCGGGGACCCTGCTGACGGCGTCCTTCACCGACTACCTGCTCCCCAGTGCCGCCGACCTGCCGGAGTTCATCACCGATCGGACGGAAACCCCCTCCACGACGAACGAACTCGGGGTCAAAGGGGTGGGCGAGGCCGGTACCATCGCCTCCACTCCGGCGATCGTCAACGGAATTCTCGACGCGATCCGGCACCTGGGTGTCGACGACGTCGAGATGCCCTGCTCCCCCGCCCGGGTCTGGAACGCGATCAACGCGAAGAAGGAGTGACATGATTCCCAGTGCTTTCGAATATGAGGCCCCCACGTCCACCGCTGAGGCGGTGGAGCTGCTCGCCGGCGCCCCGATGGGGGCGAAGATCCTTGCCGGTGGGCAGAGTTTCATCCCCGTGCTGCGCCTTCGGATGGCCGACCCCGAACTCGTCGTCGGACTCGCAAAGGTCCCGGGACTGGAGGGCGCGCGGATGGATGGGGGCGAGCTCGTGATCGGCGCGATGACGACCCACGCGGCAGCGGCGCGAGATCCCCTGATTCAGGAACATGCTCCCCTGCTCGCAAAAGCGGCCGCGACCGTGGCGGATCCACAGGTTCGCCACCGGGGCACCATCGGCGGGTCCGCAGCGCACGCGGACCCCGCCGGTGATATCGGCACCTGCCTGCTCGCGATGGATGCGGAACTACGCATCGCCGGGCCCGGCGGGGAGCGCAGTGTTCCGGCAGCGGACTTCTTCATCGATGTGTTCACCACCGACTTGGATGAGGACGAGCTCCTCACCGAGATCCGCCTCCCCTCCTTCCGAGGCTGGAGCGCGCATTACGAGAAGTTCAACCGGGTCGCACAGCAGTGGTCCATCGTTGCCGCCGGCGCACTCCTGCGGATCGAGGGAGGCACGATCTCTGACGCCCGCATCGGCCTGACGAACATGGGCCCCACTCCCCTGCGGGCGACCGGTGTGGAGGCCGCCCTGGCCGGGTGCCCGCTCGATGCGAGCGCGATCGCCGATGCGTGCGCGTCAGCGGCCGAGGGGACCGACCCCCAAAGCGACCTGAACGGGGATGCCAACTACCGTAAACACCTTGCCGAGGTGCTCACCCGCCGGGCGGTTCTCGCGGCAGCGGAAGTGGAATAAGGAGGATCAGTGGAACTCGAGCACCAGTTTGAGGTACCGGCAGATAAAGCGACGACGTGGGCGACCTTCAACGACTTGGAACAGGTCGTTCCGTGTTTCCCCGGTGGCACGTTGACGAGCGTTGACGGCGACGACTTCGAAGGGACGGTGCGCCTCAAGCTCGGTCCGATCTCCCTCACCTACAAGGGGACGGGCAAGTTCGTCGAGCGCGACGAGGCGGCCGGCCGGGTCGTCATGGAAGCCCAAGGAGTGGACCGTCGCGGAAACGGAACCGCCGGGATCACCGTGACCGCCACGATGAGTGAATCCGGCGACGGCACGACGATCGACGTCCACAGCGCCGTCAACATCTCCGGCAAGCCCGCGCAGTTCGGGCGCGGTCTCATCCAGCGGGTCTCGGACCGGATGCTCGGCCAGTTCCTCGACTGCATGAAGGAGAAGATGGCCAGCGGTGGGGCGGATCTCACTCCGTGATGTTGGTTGACGACGAGCGCCAGAAGTACCTGCGCACGTCGTCAGCCTCCACTCGGAATTCCCCGCCACCGTCGGCACCGTTGTCCGGCCCCCAGGGGTTACGCATCCACACACTCCCGTCTGGTTCGATCCGGGTCACGACGTA
>JAJYRV010000124.1 GCA_021793935.1 Actinomycetes bacterium
CGTCTCGCAGTTCGGCTTCAAGGGCGCGGACCAGCAGAAACCCGCGGGGGTCCTCTCCGGTGGGGAGCGCAACCGCCTCAACCTCGCGCTCACCCTCAAACAGGGCGGGAACCTGCTGCTCCTGGACGAACCGACGAACGACCTCGACGTCGAAACCCTCGGCTCCCTGGAGAACGCATTGCTGAACTTCCCCGGCTGCGCCGTGGTGATCTCGCACGACCGGTGGTTCCTCGACCGAGTCGCCACCCACATCCTCGCCTACGAAGGCACCGAGGAGGACCCCGCGAACTGGTACTGGTTCGAGGGCAACTTCGCGGGCTATGAGGAGAACAAGGTGGAACGGCTCGGCCCTGAGGCGGCCCGCCCGAACCGGGTCACTTACCGCAAACTCACCCGCGCCTGACGCGGCCAGGGCCCGGCGTCACGCGCGCCGGGCCGCACGTACCCCCGCGATCCCGCCCGAGGGCGGTGAATGAGGAGTCATGGCGAAGATTTCCCTGTCGATCCCCGTGCGTTGGAGCGACCTCGACGCGTACGGCCACGTCAATAACGCGCGCATGCTCACCCTCCTGGAAGAAGCGCGAATCAAGGCCTTCTGGAGCAACGATCGGAGCGAATCCGGCGCTGACGAGGAGCTGGCGCGCTCGGCGAAGATCCTCACCGGCGACCCGAGCTCGCCGAGCATCACCCTCATCGCCGGCCAGCGCATCGAGTACGTCAAACCCCTGGAGTGGACCGGCGAGGATATCCGCGTGGACCTGTGGATCGGCCAACTCGGGGGAGCGAGCCTGGAGGTCTCCTACGAGGTATTCGCCGCGGACGGGGGACTCGTCGCGAAAGCAACGACGGCGATCGTCATCGTCGACGCCAAGACCGGTAAGCCTCTCCGGATTTCCGACGACGACCGCGCCACTCTTTCACAGCTCGTGGAGGAGCCGGTCGCCTTCCGGCGCTGAGGTTAGGCCAGCTCGGCCTTCAGGCGCAGCATTCCTTCCTGCGCGATTGTGGCGAGGAGTTCGCCGTCGCGGCTGAACACCTTCGCGGTACCCAGTCCGCGCCCGCCCTGCCCCGAGGGCGTCTCCTGGCTGAACAGCAGCCACTCATTGAGATCGACGTCCCGGTGCCACCACATCGCGTGGTCGAGCGAGGCGATCGACGCGTTCGGGGTCACCCAGCTCAACCCGTGCGTGCGCATGATCGGCTCGAGCATCACCTGATCGCACGCGAACGCGAGGAGTGCGCGCTGGGTCGCCTGATCGGCGGGGACCTCGGTGCGCGCGCGTAACCACATCGCCTGCACCGCCTGCTTCTTCGGTGCCGGACCCGTGAACAGGGGCTGCTGCACGTGGCGCATATCGAAGGCACCGTTGCGGTAGAAGAACTTCGCGATCGGGTGGTCGAGGGCGCCGAAGATCGCGACCGAGGAATCGAGTTCTTCTGGTGCCGGGACTTTCGGCATCTCGTCCTGGTGTTCCAGGCCGGGTTGATCCTCCTGGAACGAGGCGATCATCGACAGGATCGGCTTGCCGAACTGGATCGCGTGCGTGCGCCGGGCGGAGAACGAGCGGCCATCGCGGAGCCGTTCGACGGCGAAGGTGATCGGCTCGTTCAGGTCGCCGGGGCGGAGGAAGTACCCGTGTAGGGAATGGATCATCCGGGTGGGTTCGACGGTACGCACCGCGGCGATGATCGCTTGGGCAAGAACTTGCCCGCCGTAGACTCGCCCGTGCAATTGACTCAGGGACTGACCGGTGAAGGTGTCCTCATCAACCTGATCCAGATCGAGAATCTGAAGCGCTCGATCTAACGGGTTAACTTCCTCGCTCACCCAATCTCCTTAGCAGGCTTTCCATCAGAACGTGTTGACAAGCGAGTGTGCGGCACGTTCTAGGTAGTCCCAGAACGTCGCTTCGTGGAGCGGGGAGAGGTTCGCCTCCTTGAGCGCCACCCGCATGTACTTCAACCACGTGTCCCGAGCCTCGGGAGTCACCGCGTAGGGCTGGTGCCGCATTCGCAGGCGCGGGTGTCCGCGCGTGTCGGAGTAGGTGGTCGGACCGCCCCAATACTGTTCGAGGAACATGCGCAGGCGTTCTTCCGCGGGCCCGAGATCCTCCTCGGGGTACATCTCGCTCATCACCGGATCGGCTGCGACCTGCTCGTAGAACCTCGCCGCGATCTTCCGGAAGGTTTCCGCTCCGCCGATCTGGTCATAGAAGCTCATCTCCCCCCGGCGAGCACCGTGGGAGTCGGCGCCACCCGCAGCCGCCCGCTGTGCGGAACTAGCGGAGGGGACACCAGAGATCGGAAAATTCGAAGGAGCCACGACGTCGAGTTTAACTGAGGTGGCCGGTCGCGGTTCCACGGCGGGCGAAATTATTGCCCTGGGCGCAACCGGATATCTGGTTTAGAATGGGATGCATCACACTTTCGCGATCAGGAGTCTTACTGTGTCAAAAGCTGCGGAGATGCTTGCCGCCCTTGGTGGGAACGCAAACGTCGTCGAACTGGAACCGTGTATCACCCGTCTGCGGGTGGAGGTTACTGACCCGGCTTTGGTCAATGAGGATTCGCTGCGTGAAAACGGCGCCTTTGGGGTAGTACGTTCCGGCCGGATCGTCCAGGTCGTGGTGGGCCCCGAGGCTGATGACCTCGCCGACGAGATCACCGGCCTGCGCGCGTAGCCTCTTCACTCCTAGCGCAGAGAACGCCATCGCCTCTCTGCGGTGCGACCCTGGAGAGCATCGGGGAGAGCGTCGGGAGAGTCAGAAGGGTGGTTCGGGGCTGGTCAGGAGGTGGTCCTGGGTCCAGTCGGCTCGGGGGCGGGCGCGTGTTCGTGCGCGGTGGGTGCTGGCGGGGCGCGTTGATCGCCCGGGTCGTGTTGATGCGCGGTGCGTTGACCCTTCGCCTCTGCCACGGGGCGGGGAAGATCGCGCTCGCGGTGGGGATGGTTGAGGTGGTGCGGGACCGAGGAGCCCGGTTTCGGTGTCGATCTGGGTGAGATGATCGAGGTATGTGCCGTTCGGGGATTGTTGTTCGTGTGGGTGGAGAGGGGCGCCGCGGGCGTTGGTGAAGATCCATTGTCCGCGGGTGCGGGTGATGGTGATGTGGCGTTGATGGACCACGTCGTGGTGGTGCCAGCAAAGTAGGACGCCGAGGTCGACGTGGGTGGTGCCGTTGTGTTTGAACCATTCTTGGGAGTGGTGGACTTCGCACCGTTGGGGTGGTTCATCGCAGCCTGGGTATTGGCAGTGGCGATCGCGGGCGATGATTGCTCGGGTTTGGCCGGGGGTGAAGATTCGTTCTTCGCGTCCGGAGTCTAGAACGGTGGATTGTGGTCCAAAGATCACCCGGGATAGCAGTGAGTCGCATAGGAAGCGGGAAAGGGCTGCGGGGGGTAGTGGAGTGCCATCGGGCAGTGTTGCCGGGGGTACCCCGCGCAGCTGGTCGTAATCCAGGGTGGTGGAGATGATGTGGTCATCGCCGGGTTGCCAGTTCGCTGCCCAGTTCGTATCGCCGCCGTTCGCGCCGCCGTCGGTGGTGGCCTGGACGAGGCGGGTGAGGGTGTCATAGTCCATCGTGATTGTCAGGTGGGGGCGGATGCGGGCGTTGGGCATCTGGAACCCGGCGTCCAGGGATTGATGGACCAGGGACATCAGCCCATCGGCTTGGCGTTGGGGGAAGGTGCGGGTGTCCTCGGCGGCCTTACGCCCCATGTGGGCGGTGAGGGCCTCGCTGAGCAGGGCCCCGTTAGCGGGGGTGAGCCAGCCGCGGATGCGGTAGCCCTCCTCGGCTGGGGTGAGGATGAGGTCTTCTTTCGCGGCGTCGGTGCGCCAGGCGCGGTCGGCCCCTTTGGGGTCGGTTTCGATCGCCCAACTTTTTGCGATCTTCGCAAACCGGGTGGCATCGACTCCCTGGGCCTGGTCCACCAAGTACCTCTCGCCGCGCTCAGGGTCGGCCAAGCGCTCGAGCAGGGCGGGGGACTTGGTGCATTCCCGGGCCAGGACTTGGGCGTGATCTTCACTGATCACCCCGCCGGCCAGGGCCTTGCGGGTGTGGGGCAGGTCCTCGTGCAGCGACTTCGCCAGCCCGAGGGCTTTGACGGCGGTGTTACGGCTGGACCCGGTTTCACTGCTCATCCATGACTGGATGGTGCGCTGACCCTCCTCGGCCCAACTGCCATCGCCTTCCACCGCTGCCAGCGCGCCGGCCTGGATGGAAGTCAGTGCCCGCATCGCTTGCTCGATCACCCTCACCGCGGCCTTGGCATCACCGGCGCCTTCCCGTGCCCAGTCCACCGTCACGAGGGACTTCAGCACCTGGGCGGCCTGGCGCAACGCGTCTAACCCGCGGGCGTCAGAGGCCGGTGGTGTACTAGGGATAGTCGCCACGATACGCCTCCTTCGCCGTCCATGGACTAGTAACAATTCGGACCAACTACCCCCATCTTAGCCCGAACATGCGTGCGAGACAATGGTCCGACGGTAACGAAACTATAACGAAGCGGTCCTGACGTCGCCGGGCCACAAGCCCCACCAAACTCCGGAGGCGAAAAGGGCACCTACCGGGACGGGGGAAACGCCGCGCCAGGAGAGTCGGCGCGCGAGGGACTCCGAAGAGGGCAAGCGCCGCTCCGGTTCGAGTGAGGGGAGTTTCTAGTCCGCCAGCGTCAGCTGCGCTGCGCTGACCGCCCGGGGGAGACGGCGGCGGAAGGCGGACGCGACGTCCCACTGCATGCCCGCTTGAGTCCGGACCGACCAGCGCAGGAGAACGTAGCTTGCTGCGACGTCTTCAACGAAGATCGACGGTTCGCCCAGAATGACTTTCTCCCAACCTTCGTCAGCGACCATCGCGAGCGAGGAGTTCGTGAGTACCTCGCGGGCGTGAGTGAGGTCGCTGTCCGGGGTGAGGCGGATTTCCGCAGTCGCGATCGCCCATCCTTGCGATTCGTTGGCGACCCGCAGGATCTCCCCGTTGCGTACGTGCCAGAGTTTGCCTTCGTCGTCCCGAAGCGTCGTCACCCGGAGGGCGACGCGCTCAACGGTCCCCGAGGCGTAGGGCATGGCTCCGGCAAGCTCGACCCTGTCGCCGACCCCATATTGGTCCTCGGCGAGCATGAACAAGCCGGAAACGACGTCTTGCACGAGCGTTTGCGTGCCGAAGGCGATGGCGACCCCGGCGACGCCGGCGGAAGCGATGAGCGGGCGCACGTCCAGGCCAAGTTCGGAGAGGATCATCAGGAGTGCCACGGTGCCGACGATCGCGACGATCGTGGAGTTGATGACCGACTGGAAGGTTCGCAGCCGCTGACCGAGCCGTTGCGGTTGGCCGCCGATCGCGACCTGCGCGCGGTCGACGTGGGTGGAACCGCTGAGCTTGCTGAGGCGCTTGACGATGCGTCCCACGAGCCAGCGGAGCACCAGGCTCAAGATCAACGCTCCGAGGAGGATGAGAGCAATCGTGAGGGGGACGTCCATGAGCCAGGCGACCCAGGTTTGTTCTTCTTGTTCAGCCACATCGCCACCTTACGGGTTCACTGTCAGGAGGTGAAGCGGGGGCGGGCAGGAGACCGAGCAGTGTCGCGTTGCTCACGAAAGTGAGGGCTGGGCGCTAGGCTCGGAGGAAGGAACGCAGCGTTTGCGATGGAAAAGGAAGTGTAGTGACGGCTGAAACTCAGGACCTGTGGCAGCACGTGCTCCCGCCGTCGACTCGGACGGACACGCCCGACCACCTGACGATCCCCGTGCACGTGCCCCACGGATCGTCCGTCGTCGTTGTCGTCGCCGATGAGCAGGGGCAGGAGGAGTTCCTCGAGCAGGTGGAGGACAACTCGCCCCCGCGCGAAGTCAACGGTGTACTCACGGGCCGAGCCCGTTTCGCGTTGGGAAACCTTACCCCTGGCCGATACGTGCTGCGCGCCTCCCTCGAGGACGGTAGCGAAGCAAGCGGTGAACTCGTCATCGGCCCCATCGAAACTGACGCGCCGGCCGATGAAGACGCGCTGACCGAAGAAGATGCGCCGGCGCAGGTGGACGAGGACCTTCCCGGCCCCGAATCGGCGTCCGTGGAATCAGAGGCCGTGGTGTCAGAGCCGGTGGACGCAGAACCGAGCGAGCCGGAGCCCGCGGAGGCCAGCGCGCCGGCGGAGGAAGCCCAGGCGGAAAACGACGCGGGCGAAGAAGACGAGCGCGACGCGCAGAGCGACCTCCGCGCGCGTATCGCCAGGAAAGAGTACGGCGGGCGGAACTGGGGGATCTCCGGGGCGCTGTACGCGATGCGGTCGAACGGCTCGTGGGGGATCGGCGACCTTGCTGACCTCGCCGACGTCGCCGTCACGGCCGCCACC
>JAJYRV010000125.1 GCA_021793935.1 Actinomycetes bacterium
GCGCCCGCTGCGGCGAGTTTCACCCACAGGGGGATCCCTCCGCCCGCGGGGTGCAGCCCCCCGGCCACGAGCGCAAGGACGATGACCCCCATCGTCTTCTGCGCGTCCTGCAGGCCGTGTCCGAGCGCCATCGCTGCGGCCGAGATGGTCTGCAGCACCCGAAACCGGCGCTGTGCCTTGCCCGGGGCGGCGTTACGGAACAGCCACAGCAGCCCGACCATCGCGAAGAACGCGAGGGTGAAGCCGACGAGCGGTGAGGCGACCATCGGAATGACGACCTTGTCGAGGATGACCGTCCAGTGCACCTGCGAGAATGAGGCGAGCCCCGCCCCCATGAGCCCGCCGATGAGGGCGTGTGAGGAGGAGGAGGGCAGCCCCTTCCACCAGGTGATGAGGTTCCACGTGATCGCCCCGACGAGGCCGGCGAGGACGACGACGAGCCCGCCGTGCCCCTGCGGCGCGTCGATGATCCCCGAGCCGATGGTCTCCGCAACCCCGACCCCGAGCATCGCGCCGACGAGGTTCATCACCGCGGCCATGGCAAGCGCCGCCCGCGGGGTGAGCGCCCGAGTTGAAACGGACGTGGCGATGGCGTTGGCAGCGTCGTGAAATCCGTTGGTGTAGTCGAACGCCAACGCGATGACGACGACGACGATGACGAGAGCGAGCTCCACGTGTTGTTAGCTTTCCTTGAGAACGATGGTCTCTACGGTGTTTGCCACCGTTTCGAAACTGTCCGCGGCAGCCTCGAGGGTGTCGACGACGGCGCGCAGGCGCATGAGTTCCACAACGCCCGCAGGCGTGGCCTGGAACCGCGGGTTCCGGAAGAGATCGGCAACGAGGGAGCGGTAGGAACGGTCGGCTTCGTTCTCGAGCCGGTTCACTTCGATCCAGTACTCTTCGAGGTCTGCCATCGTCGCGAGTTTCGGCATCGCCTCCGCAGTGAGTTCCGCCGCGCGTTGCAAGGTCCGTACCTGGTCGGTGACCGCGTCGGGCAGCTCATCGACTCCGTAGAGCACCACGATCTCCCCGGCGGCTTCCATGTTGTCCATGCAATCATCCAGGGCCGAGGCGAGGTCGTAGATGTCGTCCCGGTCGAAGGGGGTCACGAACGTCTGGTTGACCCGGCGGAAGATCGTGTGAGTGGAATCATCGGCGAGGTGCTCGGCGTCCTTGAGCTGTTTCGCCAAATCGGCCCGGTCCGCCGGGTCCGCACCGATCAGTTGTGCAAGGAGATCCGCGCCTGTGACGAGGTGGGCCGCGAGGGCGGCGAAGAGGTCAAAGAACGTGGAGTCACGAGGGGTGATACGAAAACGCACCGGCTTCTCCGTCAAAAGAGTAAAGGGAGCAACGGGATAAGAGTAGGGCAGATTTGCCTCGAAGGGGAAACAGTCGTGGGCAAACCGGTGACTTCCGCGGCGAAATTCTCCCGACATGGGGCAAAATGCGGGAAAACCGCTCCAAAATGTTAAAAACCCCACTCCGCTTGAGGGAGTGGGGTTAACGACGCCGGACCGGCCAGCGCCTGACGGCGCGAAGGCCGCTCGTAGCGGCAAATGTTGGAGCCCGGGGCCGGATCACGGCCCGACGTCTGCCTCCAGTGTAAACGCCCATCGGCACTTCGCAAATATTTTCCACAGCTCCGATCGCTGGGTTCAGCTACTCGCTGACGATGCTCCACGAGGGCACGGAAGCTGGGATAATGACCTCGGCTAACACAGCGACGAAAAGAGTAGCTCCTTATGATGAGCGGCAGCTTCCGCGCGGTGGTTACGGCAACCGCGGCCGCCGGCATCGGCGTGACCACCTTTACCCCGCGGCCGCTGTTCGAGATCACCGTGGCGGCGATCGCCGTCGTCGTCGCTCTCGGGTGGGCGCCGCTGTTGCCGCACATGGGGCGGCGGCTGCCGGTCACGGCGATCCTGCTCGTGGTTGCGCTCGCCTCCGCCTGGCTGGTGCGGGCGACCCACTCCCTCGCCTGGCTCGCCCCGATCCTCGCCGGCTCGCTCATCGCGATCTTCATCGCGCAGATGTTCCGCCGTGATCGCACCCGACTGGTCGATCAGGTCGCCGGTCACGTCACCGGCGCGGTCATCGTCGCCTCCGGCGCGGGCTGGCTCGCGGTGGATCCCGGCCCGGCGGGGTCCGCGCTCGCGTTCACCGCCTCGGTGTGCCTCGCGGCCGCGGCGATCGCCACCGCCCTACCGATCAAGGCGCGGGGATCGGTGGTCCTTGCGATCCTCGCCGCGACCGGCGCGGGCCTGGGCATGGGGCAGGGCCTGGAAGAACTCACGCTCATCACCGGTGGCCTCATCGGGCTCGCGGCGGGGCTCGTCGTTGCTTCCGTGCACTACCTGTTCGGCGAATACAGCGATTCGGACGCGGCGCTGCCCTCACTCGCCGGGGCGCTCATCGCCGTCGCGGTATCCGGAGTGCCCGTGTACATCCTGGGCCGGGTTCTGTTGCACATGCCCTGACCTATCGGGGGTAGAGTGGACGCATGATTGAAAGCATCTTCGTTGCCCTCGTCATCGCCGCAGGGGTCGGCGTCGCGGCGTTCGCGGTGCTCGTCGTCCAACGGCTCTATCGCCGGCGATAACCGTGTCTTTCCAGTTCCCCGAAGGCCTCGCCCCCGAGGTCTATCCGCTCGCCTGGCTCGTCGGCTCGTGGCGCGGGCCCGGCTACCTCGGTTACGAGAACATCCCCGAGCGGCCGATCGTCGTCGAAACGACCTTCAGTCACGACGGCGGTCCCTACCTCTCGTATGCCTCGACCATCTGGTTGCTGGAGGGGCAACTCGCAGGACTGGAGACCAAGGTCGACCAGGCCGACCTCGTCGCGGGTGAGGTGTGGGCGACCGAGTCCGGGTTCTGGCGGGTCGCCCCGGGCGGGCAGGGGGAGCCGACCGGCGGGGACAATCCGCCGCGCTCGGAACTGGAAGTGCTCCTCGCCGAACCCAGCGGGCACGTGAGCGTGTTCGTCGGCGCCGTCCAAGGGCCCCGGGTGGATCTCGTCTCCGACGTCATCGCGCGCACCGAAACCGGCGCGGAGATCTCCGCGGTCAAGCGCATGTACGGGCTCGTGGGCGGGGAGCTCATGTGGGCGACGGACATGGCGGCCTTCGGACACGAAATGTCCTCGTACTCCTCGGGGCGTTTACAACGAATGAGTTAGGAAAATGACTGATTACCGTAGCCCACTGTTAGATTTCTCGTTTTCTCGGGGTGCGGTCGTCGGAAGTGGCGAGCCGGACCTCGGGGTCGCCGCGCACTACGGTGAACCGCTGATCGAACAGCGGGCCCTCTCGCGGGGGGTGGCGCTCGTCGACCTGTCCCACCTGGACGTCGTGACGATCAGCGGCCCGGACCGCTTGAAATGGTTGCACACGCTGTCGACGCAGATGTTCGAAGACCTGCCGTCCGGTTCCTCCACCGAGTTCTTCCTGCTCGACATGAACGGGCGGATCGAGCACGCAGCGAAGATGTACGACGACGGCGAGACCGCGTGGCTGATCGCCGACTCCGGCCGCGGCGAAGCGCTCGTGAAATTCCTGGAGTGGATGCGCTTCGCCTACCAGGTGGAGGTCGCGATGCCCGACTATGCGATCATCGGCACCCGGCAGGACGGACCGGTGCTCGTGGGTGCCGACGGCGCGGAACTCCCCGTGTGGCGCGATCCCTGGCCGACGGTCGCGGAGGGATCCACCCAGTACACCGACCCGGCCGCCCCCCACCCCGGGCAGGAGTGGACGGCCGCGATGTGGTTCGTGCCGCGGGCGGACCTCGGCGCGGTCGTGAAGCAGGCGATCGATTCCGGCGCCCGGATGGCCGGGGTGTGGGGGTGGGAAGCGCTCCGGATCGCCTCCTGGCGCCCCCGGCACAATCGCGAGGTCGATGATCGCGCGATCCCGCACGAGCTCGACTGGCTCCGAACCGGCGTGCACCTGCACAAGGGGTGCTACAAGGGCCAGGAAACGATCGCGCGGGTGTTCAACATGGGCAAGCCGCCCCGGCGCCTGGTGTTCCTCCACCTCGATGGTTCCGAACACACCTTCCCCGAGCCGGGCGACGACGTCGTGGCCGGGGAACGGAAGGTCGGCACCGTCACCTCCGTCGGTCAGCACCACGAACTCGGGCCGATCGCGCTCGCGCTGATCCGCCGGGGAACCGCCGAGGACATCGACCTGCTCGCCGGCGGCATCGCCGCCTCCCAGGAGCCGATCGTCAACCGCGAAGGTGAAGGGGAGGGGCGGCCCGAGCAGATCGACCGCGCCGCGCTGCGCCGCCCCGCGGGCGGGATGCCCAACCTTCAACGCGGCGGCTGACGGCGCGTAAGGTAGACGCGTGAACTTCATTCCGCAGATCCAGGGGTGGTTGCTGCTCATCCTCGCCGCCGCGGCGTTCGCGCTGAGCCTCTTCTCCCTCATCCACGCCGCCATCACCAAACCCGCAACGTTCGTCGCGGCCGATAAGCGCACGAAGGTGTTCTGGCTTGCGATCACCGGCGGCGCGACGGTGCTTTCCTTCCTTTCGATTCCCACCGGGGGCGGCGGCGGTCGCGCCAGCCTGCTGCTCACGATCCTCCCGCTGGTCGGTGCGGGGGTGTACCTCACCGACGTGCGCCCCGCGCTCAAGGAATACGGCAAGCGGCCCCGGGGCGGTGGCTCCGACGGATGGCGCACATGGTGACAGCCCCCTCCGCGCCCGACGCGATCGCGGGCGCGCCCATCGCCGCCGTGTGGCGCGGGGAGATCTGCGAAGGAGTCCACAGTGGGCACGTGCGGGTGACCGACGCGGCCGGGGAGGTGGTCCTGGCCCGCGGCTGCGACATCGAACTCTTCCCGCGTTCCGCCCTCAAACCGTTCCAGGCGCTCGCGGCCCTGCGCGCCGGGGCGGAGCTCACCGGCCCCCAGCTCGCGATCGCCTGCGCCTCCCACGCGGGAAGCCCCGCGCACGTGGAGTGCGTGGACTCGATCCTCGACTCGGTCGGGCTCGATCGCGGCGCCCTGCAGAACACCGCGGACGTCCCGCTCGATGGCACCGCCGCGGCGGCCCTCCACGCCCGGGGCGGCGATAAGGAACCGATCCTGCAGAACTGCTCGGGGAAGCACGCCGCGATGCTCGCCGCCTGCGTGGCCGCCGGGTGGGACACGGCGACGTACCTGCAGGAGGAGCACCCCCTGCAAGGACTCATCGCCGAAACGCTCGCGGAGCTCACCGGAACCCGGCTGGGGTGGAGCGTCGATGGGTGCGGAGCGCCGACGGCGACGACGAGCCTCAGCGGTCTCGCCCGGGCCGTCTCGGCTCTCGCGCTCGCCCCGGTGGGGAGCCTCGAACACCGCATCGTCACGGCGATGCGCACCTACCCCCACCTCGTTTCCGGCGACGGCCGGTTCGACACCCTCGCGATGCAACACGTGCCCGGCCTGGTCATCAAGGGCGGCGCCGAAGGCGTCCTCATGGGCGCCTTCGACGACGGCGCGAGCATCATCACCAAAGTCGCCGACGGCAACCACCGGGCGAACACCCCCGCCTTCGTCGCTGCCCTCGCCGCGCTCGGCGTCAGCGCAGACCTTTCCTGGGCCCGGGAACCGGTGCGCGGGCACGGGCAGCCGGTCGGCTACGTGGAGTGGATCGAGGAGGACCGCGAGTGAAAGCTGTGCTCCAGCGCGTCACCGAGGCCTCGGTGCGCGTCGAGGGCGAGGTCGTCGGGCAGATCGGCGCCGGGATCGTGGCGCTCGTCGCGGCGGGCACCGACGACGGCGCCGCCGAGGCCGCGACGATGGCACGCAAGATCGCCGAACTGCGGATCCTTGACGGCGAAACCTCCGTCGCGGACACGGGCGCCGAGGTGCTGCTCATCTCCCAATTCACCCTGTATGGGGACACCCGCAAGGGCCGGCGCCCCTCCTGGTCCGCCGCCGCGCCCGCGCCGCAGGCCGAGCCCCTGGTGGAGAAGGTCGCGGCGGAACTGCGCAGGCGCGGGATCACGGTCGCGACCGGCCGGTTCGGGGCGGACATGAGGGTCGCGCTGGTGAACGACGGCCCGTTCACCGTCCTCGTCGATACCTAGCTGTACTGACCACGGAGGTTGGGTACGCGGCTGGCGGGTGAGGCGCCCTTGAGTGCGGTGTGGCCGCGGTGGTGATTGTAGTGATGGAGGAAGTCGGGGAAGGCGGCGACGCGCTCGGCCTCGCTGAGGTAGGGGCGGGCGTAGGCCCATTCCTGGAGCATGGTGCGATTGAAGCGCTCGACCTTGCCGTTGGTCTGAGGGCGGTAGGGCCGGGTGCGTTTGTGGGAGATCGTCTCTCCGAGCGCG
>JAJYRV010000126.1 GCA_021793935.1 Actinomycetes bacterium
CTGGCTCGCCCCCGCGAAGAGCACGCCGCCCTAGGCGGACTGCAGGTGAACGACCTTCGCTCCCCCGATCTGGGAGAACCGTGCCGGTTGGCACGTGAGCACGATGATTTGGGCGTCCTTGCCGACATCATTGAGCACCGCCCCGAGACTCTTGAGGCGGGCGTCGTCGGCGAAGCCGAGGGTGTCATCTAAGATGACGGGCGCGCCTTCGAGCGGGTCGACAAGGGCCGCGCAGGCGAGCCGGCCCAGGAGCCCGAGCTGTTCTCGCGCGCCTGCGGAGAGAGATTCGAATGGCACGGTCTGGCCGTTCAAGGTACGGCTGAGGATCGCGAGTTCTGGGGAGATCTCCACGGAGAAGTCCGCCCCGAACACGATCCGCCCAAGTCGCTCGATCTGCTCCGCGAACGGGGTGACGTAGCGGGCGTGGGCGGCGTCGCGGTGGCGGATCATCACTTCCCGCAGCAGCCGCACCGCTTCAGCTCGCCGGTGCAAGCGGTCGTACTCGCGCTCGGCGCTGCGCAGGTTGCTCTCGGTCTCTTGCTGCTCGTCGTAGATTCCCAGCTTCGCGCGGTCATCCAACAGCGCAGTGACGGCGCGAAGGCGCCCGCGTGTGTCATCGACCCGTTCGACGGCGGAGTCCATCCACTCCTTGGCATTGGCGAGTTCCATGTCGACGGCTTCGGGATTTGCAGCGGCGAGCTGCTCTTCCGCCTCGCGGCGGGCAGCGTCCGTCGCCGTCGCTACCTCCTTCGCAGCAGCGACCTCAGCCGCAAGCCCTTCGTCGCTGTATTCCGAACGTGCTGCCTCAAGGGCCGCGGCCACGCGGGCGAGCTCCTCCGCCTGGTTCTCCCGCGCCGCTTCGGCGCGGATGTGCTGTTCACGCCGGCGAGCAGTTTCATGGTTGTGATCCTCCAGGGACTTCTGCGCCTTCTCGAGTGCGGCCTCGGCTTCCTCTGCGGCCGCGGCCGCGCGCGCAGCCTTCTCGCGTAGTTCCGCGAGGTCGGGTGGGTCTTCTTGTTCCGCTTCCGGTGCGTGCTCGAGGTGCGACGTGGTCGCCTCGCACTGGGCGGTGAGAGTGGCGTGTTGTTCTCGGAGTCCCTCGAGGGTCTCAGTTCCCACCGCGGCCCGGAACGCCTGATCAGCGAGGTTGCGTTCCTCCTCGGCCTTCGCTCGCTGGGCGGCGGCTTCGCGCGCAGCCGCGACCGTGGCAACCTGCCCCATTTCGAGCGCGGCCGCGAGCGCGTCTTCCGCTTCCTGGACGGCGCGTTCGAGATCTTCTGGCAGGGCGCCGGGATGGACTTCTATGCGCGCAACGCCGGGCGCCGTGATTACCACGGGGTCGGTGACGGGGAGTTCGGCTTCCTCATCGAGCTGCTCACCGTCGACGTCGAGCGTGCTCTCCCCTTCCGGGAGGATCCGCACGCGTGCGGAAGCGGCTTCCCGGGCGCTGCGGGCGACGTGGACGTCGGTGCTGCGTGCGGTGATTTTTTCCAGAAGTTCCGCGCTCACGTGGGAGTTGGCGATGATCTTCGCGGCAGCGAGTCGGCGCTCCTCAGCAGCGAGCGCGGTATCGAGTCGCGCCTGGAGCTGTACGAGCGCTTCCGCATCGAGAGCAGCCGTGACGGCCTGGGACGCTTTCGCCGCGTCGCGGCGGGCCGCATCCAGCTTCCTGCGGGCGGAATCTCTCGCCTCGTTGAGTGTTGCTCCGCTCCCCTGAAGCGCTGCGAGTTCCTCCTCCATCGCACGTGCGGCTGCGCGGGCTTCCCGTAGAGCTTCCTCCCGCCGGGCCACTTCGGCAACGAGGTCGTCACGGTCCTTCGCGGCGGTCACCGCGTCCCGAACACGAGCGGCGGCGTTCTCCGCCGCGGTCTTTGCCTCGGCGACCGCCTCTCGCAGACCGGTGAGCGCATCATCTCGGGCTTGGCAGGTGGCGAGGTTGTCTTGAGCGCGCAGCAGGTCGGCTTCGTCGGATGCGAGTTGTGATTGCGTCCGTTCGGTGTCGAGGGTCAGCCGGTCCATCTCGCGGCTTCGTTCACGCAGTTCCTCCTGCGCCGCGCGCAGCTCCTCGACCTGTTTTTCTAGCTGTTGGTACCGGCCTCGTGGTTTACCGGCGGCCGTGAGGTGTTCCTTATATTCGCTCTCGATGCGCTCGATGAGTTCGTCGTGGTCCGCGACAGGAGCGGACGTGGCGTCGAGGGCTTGGGTGAGGGAGCGCAATCCGACGAGTTCGGCGGCGTTGAGGGAGCTGCCCTGAATCACTTCGAGGGCGTCGAACAGTTCCACATCCATCGATTCGGCGAGGAACGTGCCCAGTCGCTCGTGAGCGGTGTCGCCGGTGTGCTGTTCATTGCTCGCGCCGCTGATCCGTAATTCTGTTGCTGCTTCCCGGAGCCACTGTTTTCGCACCCACACGTGGTGGTCGCGTGAGGAGAATTCGAGCTCGACTTCTGGCCCGACGTCCCGGCCCACGGGCTGCAGCGCGAGGATCGACCGCGCCCGGGAGGAGTGTTTCATCGTACGCAGGAGGCGCATCGCCTCGGCGATCGAGGACTTTCCAACTTCGTTGGGCCCCGCGATAATCGTGACGCCTCGAGCCAGCTCGACGGTGGCTTCCTTCACGCCCCGGAAGTTTCGCAGCGTGATCTTCTCAATTCTCATTTCGCTGCCTCCCCTGCCGCGAACCGGTACAACAGTGCGAGGGCGTCCTGGGCGGTGGTAGCGGCTTCACCCCCGGTTCCGGCAATCTCATTTAGCTCCTCGAGTGCCTCGGCGGCAAAACCCGAGAGCCCGAGGTCCTGGAAATCAGAATCATTAGCGACCGTCACGAGCTCGGTGTGACGATCCCAGAAGTCGAGGCGGGCGAAGACGTCGCTGTGTTCGTCGAGGATTCGGTCAAGATCGGCCCGGGCTCTGGTCGATAGCGTTCCTGTCAATGCAAGCCACAGCGCGGTGCGTTCCTTGTTCGGCAGGCTGGCGAGACGATCGGAGAAGTCGGCGACGTCGTCCTCACTTCCGAGATACGCCTCAATAGTGAGGAACAACCAGTTGCCGACGGCGTGTTTTTCGAACGTCGTGCCCTCGGGGGAGATGTCGACGAGGAGTACGTTGCCTGGGTCCTCCTCGCGCCGGTGGGTCACTTCCGGGGCGCCGGGGTACCAGATGGATTCAGCGACTTCGTAGGTGCCGTGCCGATCCCCGAAGATCGCTGCATCGACCATGCCGTTCGCGAGGAGTTCTTGGATGGCGGGGACGTCGATCGTCGCCGGATCTTCCCGGTCGGGGTTGAGGGTGCTCACCGCCCCGTGGCCGAGGATGACCCGGACTGTGCCGTCGGCTTTCGGTTCGAGGTCCGAACACGCATCGGCGACGAGGTCAGTAAGGGGCCGTTTGGAGAACCACGGGGCGCCCACAATTTCCACCCCGGGCAGGAGTTCGTAGACGCCGCCCTCGCGGATCACGTGGACATGCTCGGGTACGCGGTCGAGGAACGCCGGGTCATCGTAGATCGATGCGGCGTCCAGCGGGTCGTGGTTGCCGGGCAGGAGAACGACCGGTACTTCGTATCCGCTGAGCGCCTCGAGCGTTCGGGAAACCACCGCGCGGTGCAGCTGGTTGGATTCGAAGACGTCGCCGGCAACGACGACGAACTGCGCGTCCGTTTCCTTCGCCAGCGCCCCTATTCGGCGGACGGCGTCGAACCGTGCCTGGTGGAACCGGGGCCGGGCCTCTTCGTCCAAGAAGTGCGCGGTCATCCCGAGCTGCCAGTCAGCGGTAGCGATAAAGCGCATTCGTTCTCCTGTTCCTCCCCGCACATCTTACGGGCGAGGTGCGACACGGACCGCTACTATCCCCAACCGGCCTGCTTATCCCCAGCCTCAATGCTGTTACGCGCTCTACGTCCTGTATCGCCTACGTTTTGATAGCCAAAACGGGCGCTGGCCGCGAGAATAGGAGAGTGAACGTGTCCCCGGAAACACTGACGATAGTCTTTACCGGCGTCGAGCTCCTGTTCGCGATCGCCGGTGGCTTTGCGTGGGTTGTGAGCCGAGTGGACGGAGCAATCGTGGCGTTGAGTTCGAAGACCGATGCGGGAATGCGCGCGCTACGCGCTCAAACCGAATCGCTTCGCCATGAGTTCCAGAATCGGGCGAATTCCCTCGATGAAAAGATTGAGCAGCACGTTGCTACCCTCGCAAGAGGAACAGGTCACGCTGAGCGAAGACCACACAGCACAAGGAACTGCCCTCCGTGCAGAATTCTCCGACGTAGCTAACACGCTGCGCGAAGAGATCACCAACCAAGGACGAGAGCTTCGCGCAGAGATTGCACATCAAGGCGACACGCTCCGCACCGAGCTCGCGGGTGAGTTCGAGAGGCTACGGGAGGATATCCGCCGGCAGACCGAGGACATATCAGCCGCGATTTCGGCGAGCAATTGACGAAAGACTGGAAGGCGCATCATTCGCGCTTCGACCGCGTTGAGCACAAACTCGACGCGCTGGAAACACAGATGACTTACCTGACCACGGAGACGAGCAGTCTTCGCACTCAGGTTGCTGGGGTGAGGGGCGAACTCACCGAGGTGAAAATCTCCGTTGCCCGGATTGAAGGTCCTCTTCGCCCGCGGCTCATCGACCCAGACTAAGCCGGAGTCTCCCTCCGCGGAGGGGAGCGCGAAGCCGTCAGCGGCCCTCGCTTCGCGCCGAACAGGTAATAGCGCTTTCCGTAACAGTTGCGCAAATAGTGTCATGTTCGGCGGGCGCACGTTTACTGGTGCCCGTGATACGTTTCAAGGCGCGACGGGCCACGAAATCGACGAGGGGAAACGCTGGCCGGTAGGCATCCGGGTAGGGACCGCCCACGCCGCGACGCGGTTCACGGCCGGGTCGAGTTGCGGACCACGAGCTCGGGCTCGAACACCACGCGACGCGGGACCGGCACTTCCCCACGGGAGAGAGCGTTCGCTTCGTCGATAAGAAGATCGAAAGCGGACTCCCCCATCGCGTAGGCCGGTTGCCGGATCGAGGAGAGCGGAATGACTGCGGCGGAGGCGAATTCGATGTCGTCGTAGCCGATAATCGCAATGTCTTCCGGTACGGCGACATGGCCACTCATCAAGCCCTGCAGGAGCCCGATGGCGAGCAGGTCGTTCGCCGCGAAAATGGCATCCGGACGTTCGCGTTCGGGGCGGGCTGCGATCTCGTCCCCGGCCCGGCGCCCGCACGCGAGCGAAAGAGCCGGGACTTCGATAACCTCCACGCTCGCTCCGCTGTTCGCCGTCGCCGAATTCAAACCTCGAAGACGATCGGAAACCTGGCGAATCGCCGTCGGACCCGCGACGTAGGCGATCCGGCGGCGGCCGATCTCTAACAGATGCTTGGCCGCCAGCACCCCACCCGCTTCGTCATCGACCGCCACCGAGGAAAACCCGGACTCCCCCGCCTCCCGGTCGACGAGGACGACGGCGATGCCCTGCTCGCGCAGGTCCACAAGCCTCTCCACTGCCTCGCCGCGAGGCGTGAGCAGGATGCCTTGCAGCCGCTGTTGTTCGAATTGCTCCAAGTAGCGCCGCTCGCGCTGGGCGTCCTCCGCGCTATTTCCCACGAGCACGGTGAGCCCCGCCAAGTCCGCGCGGGCTTCGACACCGCGTCCCAGGTCGGTAAAGAAGGGGTTGGCGAGGTCGAGCACGACCAGCCCGATACTGCGCGATTTGCCGGCGCGCAGCTGCCGCGCGGCGTCGTTGCGTACGAAGCCGAGATCCCGGATGGCGGTTTTGACACGTTTAACGGTCGCCGCAGAGACTTTCTCAGGATGATTGAGCACGTTCGAAACAGTGCCGACCGACACTCCCGCTCGTTTCGCAACATCCCGCACACTCGCAGACACGCGTGTTTCCCCTACTTTCCTTTACCAACGTCCATGCAGCACTGCCGGCATACTCGAAGCCTTCACCAGACGTGTTCCTGATTATTTCTTCGACTTGACACTAATACAAACCGCATGTCAGGCTACCAGCAAGCTTGAAACGATTCAGCACAACGCTCGATGCAGCGAAGCAAAAGAGGAACTGATGTCAATGAGGAAGTCTCCAGATTTGAGCGACGAGCCCGCTCCGATCTTGCAGTTGCGTGACATACGTAAGACTTTTGGCTCCGTCGTAGCCCTACGGTCCGGGTCTCTCTCTGTCGACCGCGGTTCGATCCACGCGCTCATCGGCGAGAACGGCGCTGGCAAATCCACACTGGTGAAGATCGTCGCGGGTGTTCTTGAGAA
>JAJYRV010000127.1 GCA_021793935.1 Actinomycetes bacterium
GATCTTGCGCACATATTGGGGAAACTTCCGCAGGCGTGGCTGGCAATCGTGTTCCGCGAGCACCATCGCGGGGCGCAACGAACACCGCGCCCGACTGCGGCAACTCCGCGCTCCGCCGGTTCCCCGTCCCTCATCGCCGGATACGCTCCCGTGCCACTATCTCACGGCGCCCCGGCCGATTAGAGTGAGGGGAAGACGTTCAAGGAGGAACCATGGCTGTATCCGTTGCCCGAGTCACGACCATCACGTGCCGCTCGGATGAGAGTTTTGACGACGCGATCCGATCCGGGATCGAACGCGCCTCGGGAACCCTCCGGAATGTTTCCGGAGCGTGGGTGAAGGAGCAGAAGGTGGAGCTCGTCGACGGGGAGATCGCGCAGTTCCACGTCGTGCTCGAAGTGACCTTCATCCTCGACGACTGACCCGCCCCTGCGCCTACACTTAAGAGATGGACGAGGTACTAAATCTTTCAGCGTTGGAGATGGCGGCGGCGATCCGAGAGCGCCGGGTGAGCGCCCTCGAGGTGACGCAGGCTACGCTCGCCCGGATCAAGGAACGCGACGAAGGCGTGCACGCGTTCGTGCACGTGGCGGAGGACACCGCGCTCGCCCAAGCGCGCGCCGTCGATGAACAGGTGGCGGCGGGGGAGCCCGCGCAGGCGGGCGCGCTGCTCGGCGTGCCGGTGCCGATCAAAGACCTCACGATGGTCGCGGGCATTCCGATGCAGGCGGGTTCGGCGGCGCTGGAAGGTTTCGTCCCGGACGTTGACGACGGCGTCGTCACCCGTTTTGCTGAGGCAGGGGCGATCATGGTGGGCAAGACGGCAACGCCGGAACTCGGCCTGCCGCCGTACACCGAAACGGATATTGCCCCGCCGCCGGTGAACCCCTGGGATCCCACGCGGTCGCCCGGCGGTTCCTCTGGGGGCGCGGGTGCCGCCGTCGCCGCCGGGCTCGTGCCGATGGCGCACGGCTCGGATGGCGGCGGCTCGATCCGGATCCCGGCAGGGGCGTGCGGGCTCGTGGGCCTGAAAGTCTCCCGGGGAAGGATTTCCAACGGGCCCTACGGCGTCGACGGCGCCGCGCTCGCAACCCAAGGGGTGCTCACCCGCACCGTCGCGGATACGGCGTTGGGGCTCGACGTGCTCTGCGCTCCCTGGCCTGGGGATGACCGGAATTTACCCCGGCCGGAGCACGGCTTCCTCGGAGCCCTCATGGCGAGCGGCGGCGACCGCGACCCGCGGGTGGCGGGGTTGAAGATCGGCGTGCTGCTTGATCCGATCATCGGGCGGGACACCCACGTCCACGATGCCGCGATCACCGGCGTCGAGCGGGCCATCGCCAGCCTGAAGCAGCTTGGGCACCAGATCACGCGGGTCGAGGTTCCCTTCGCTCAGGAGGATTGGGATCCGTTCCTCGACGTGTGGTCGGTGATGGCCGCGCAGGCACCGATCCCGGAAGCGTTGGAGGATACCCTCGTCCCGTTGAGTAGATGGATGCGGGAGCGGGGCCGCAAGGTGAGCGGAGTGACGTACGCGAACGCGATCAGCAACGGGCAGATGCTGCAGCGTAAGGCCGCGGCGGCGTGGGCGGACGTCGACGTCGTTCTTTCCCCCACCCTCGCCTGGCCAGCCGCGAAGATCGGTTCGATCCGAAACGACGCGGATCCTCACGAGGACTTCCTCGAGCAGTGCCGCTACACGCCGTGGACCTCCACGTGGAACATCCTCGGCGCGCCGTCGATCTCGCTTCCGGTGCACTCGGAGGAAGTGGACGGAGTGGAGGTTCCGTTCGGGGTGATGCTCGGAGCGCGCGGCGGGGAAGAGGAACTTCTCCTCAGCCTCGCGGCCGACCTCGAGGAAGTTGACCCGTGGGTGAAGCGGGTCGCCCCGATCGCGGGCTAGCTGTTCTCAAACGTCACCTTCCCCGCGCAGAGGGTTTGGCGCACGGGGATCTCACGCAGATCCTCCGCGGGGAAGGTGAGAGGGTCTGCGTCGAGCACGACGAGATCCGCGGGCGATCGCTCGGTGAGCGAAGGGACCGCGACCGATGCCCGAAGGGCAGCGAGCCGGTCAAGGATCTGCTCCGCGTGCCAGGCGGGGCGGTGGTCCGCGGTGCGGGTGCAGGCGGCGCGGATGGCGAGCCAGGGATCTAGCGGCGCAACCGGGGCGTCCGAGCCGAAGTGTAGGTCAGCCCCGGCGCGAACGAGATCGGCGAAACGATAGGCACGGTGCGTCCGCCCGGGCCAAAGCGCCTCAGCGGTGTCGCGATCGTCCAGGAGGTGCGCTGGTTGCACGCTCGCGGTAACGCCGAGCTCCGCGAACGCGTGCACGTCCTCGTCGCGTAGCAACTGGGCATGCTCGATCGACCCGCTCGCCCCCGTTGCGCGGAACGCCCGGAGAGCAGCTGAGCCCGACCGATCACCGATCGCGTGGATCGCGCTGCGGATGCCTCCGCGGTGGGCCCGCTGCATGAGATCCCGCAACTCGCCCTCAGCAAGATTGGGCGCGCCGAGGGAGCCATCCGGATAAGGGTCCGCGCACCATGCCGTGCGGGTGTTCAACGAACCATCGGAGATGATTTTCAACGGGCCCATGCGGATCAGCCCTTCCGGGGTGAGGGCATCGCCCGTCCGGTGCCCAGCGGTGATCGCCGCGTCCAGGTGCTCGGGCCAGACCGCTGCCCCGACCCGTAGCCGCGAGAATCCGCCTTCCACCCGCCGCCGCCAGGCCGCGTGGGTGTCATGGAACTCAAAATCCACTATTCCGACGACGCCCCGCGCCGCTGCGTGCGCGGCCGCCTCGGCCACCCACCCGTCTACCCGTGCGTCGTCGTCCCCCGCGACGTCCGGCAGGCGCGAGAACCAGTCCTCCTCCCGGACCAGTCCGCTCCCGCGGGCGTCGGACCTGTCGTGGAGCTGATAGCGGCGAGCGGCGGCGGAGTTGAACCAGGCGGAGTGCAGGTCCCCGCTGATGAGAACGGTCGGCAGGTCACCGGTGACGGCGTCGAGGTCGGCGCGGGTCGGCCCGCCGGGGCTGTCGAAGGGCGCCTCCCAGCGCGAGTGCCAGAGCCCGATCCCCACCAGCGTGCCGGTGGCCAGGAGCGGGCTACCAGGGGCGGCGGCACCCTGGACCTTCGCGAGCGCCTCGGCCGGGGTAGTGGTCGAACTCAGGTCCAGCCGGTGGAAGGTGCGCGCCCACTCCGACATGTGCACGTGGCGATCCCACAGGCCCGGCATCACCCAGGTGCCGTCCCACGTCGATGCGGGTGCGACCTGCGCAATGCGGCCGTCATGGATATGAAGATCCACCACGGGGTACTCGTACGTCGAGGGGCCGCTGCCACGCGGGCCCCGCCGCCGGGGAGGAACAGTGAGGTCAAGAAGACGAACGCCGCGCAACCACATGCCCTCAGCCTACGGCCACCGGCGCCGCTGCCGCGGGAGCTCGGAAAAGCTGAAGAACCCGTCCCCAAAACAAAGTTGAGTGGAATAGACTCAACTCTGGGGTTGTTGAGATGTGTAGATCCCATTTCTCGGAGGTTTTATGAATACCAAACTCACAACTAAGTCCCAGGAGGCCCTCGCAGCTGCGCTGCAAGCTGCCGCCGCTGATGGCCAACCCAAACTCGAGCCCGTGCACCTTCTGCTTGCGCTCATTGAACAGCCCGGAGGGGTAGCCGGAGCGTTGCTGGAGGCGCTGGGCGTCAATGCAGAAGCGGTGAAGCAACGCGCGCACGCGCTCATCCAGACCCTTCCCAAGGTGAGCGGGAGCGCCGTCGCCTCCCCGGATGCCTCACGCGCTACGCATGCGGTCCTCGCGAAGGCGAGCGAAGAAGCCACGGCGCTCGGTGACGAGTACGTCTCCACCGAACACCTGCTGCTCGGCCTCGCCGCCGACAGCCAGACCGGCACGCTGCTCAGCGATCTCGGTGCGCCGCGTGAGGCGATCGCCGACGCGCTTCCCCGGGTCCGCGGGAATGCGCGGGTGACGACCGCCGATCCCGAAGGCACCTACAACGCGCTGGAGAAGTACGGAACCGACCTCACCGAGTCCGCGCGGGCCGGCAAGATCGACCCGATCATCGGCCGGGACTCCGAAATCCGCCGGGTCGTGCAGGTGCTCTCGCGCCGCACGAAGAACAACCCCGTACTCATCGGGGATCCCGGCGTGGGGAAGACCGCGGTCGTCGAAGGGCTCGCCCAACGAATTGTTGACGGCGACGTTCCCGAATCCCTCAAGGGCAAGCGCCTCATCTCCCTCGACCTGGGCTCGATGGTCGCCGGGGCGAAATACCGCGGCGAATTCGAAGAACGCCTCAAGGCGGTGCTGGAGGAGATCAAGAACTCCGACGGCGAGATCGTCACCTTCATCGACGAGCTCCACACCGTCGTCGGGGCGGGCTCCACCGGCGACTCCTCGATGGACGCCGGCAACATGCTCAAGCCCATGCTCGCCCGTGGAGAGCTGCGCATGGTCGGCGCGACGACGCTCGATGAGTACCGCGAGAACATCGAGAAGGACCCGGCCCTGGAACGCCGGTTCCAGCAGGTCTTCGTCGGCGAGCCCTCGGTGGAGGACACGGTTGCGATCCTGCGCGGGATCGCCCCGAAATACGAAGCGCACCACAAGGTGACCATTTCCGACGGCGCGCTCGTCGCGGCCGCGACCCTCTCCGACCGCTATATCACCGGCCGCAAGCTCCCCGACAAGGCGATCGACCTCGTCGACGAGGCGACCGCGCGGCTGCGGATGGAACTGGATTCCTCCCCGATTGAAATCGATGAGCTGCGCCGCGCCGTCGACCGGCTCAAGATGGAAGAGGCCTACCTCGCCGAATCCGACCTCGATGAATCGGGCGAAGCGCGCCTGGAGAAGCTGCGCGCCGAACTCGCCGACCGGCAGGAAGAACTCGGCGGGCTCACCGCGAGGTGGGAGTCGGAGAAGGCGGGGCACAACCGCGTGGGTGACCTCAAGGCCCGGCTCGACGACCTTCGCACGGAAGCCGAACGCCTCATCCGCGAGGGCGACTTCGAAGGCGCCTCGCGCCTCAACTACGGCGAGATCCCGCAGGTCGAGGCGCAGATCGCGCAGGCGGAACGGGAGGAACAGACCCGCGAGGCCGAAGCTCCGATGGTCGCCGACCACGTCGGCCCGGATGAGATCGCCGAGGTCGTCGGGTCCTGGACGGGAATTCCCACCGGCCGCTTGCTCGAAGGGGAAACGGAGAAGCTCCTGCGCATGGAGGACGCTCTCGGCCAGCGCCTCATCGGCCAACACGAGGCCGTCCGGGCGGTATCGGACGCGGTCCGCCGCTCCCGCGCCGGCCTGGCCGACCCCGACCGGCCCACCGGCTCGTTCCTGTTCCTCGGCCCCACCGGGGTGGGCAAGACCGAACTCGCCAAGGCGCTCGCGGACTTCCTCTTCGACGACGAACGTTCCATCGTTCGCATCGACATGTCCGAGTACTCCGAGAAGCACTCGGTCTCCCGGCTCGTGGGCGCGCCCCCGGGCTACGTCGGCTACGACGAGGGCGGGCAGCTCACCGAGGCCGTGCGGCGCCGGCCGTACTCGGTCGTGCTGCTCGACGAGGTGGAGAAGGCCCACCCCGAGGTCTTCGACATCCTCCTGCAGGTCCTCGACGACGGCCGGCTCACTGACGGCCAGGGCCGGACGGTGGACTTCCGCAACACGATCCTCATCCTCACCTCGAACCTCGGCTCGCAGTTCCTCATCGACCAGACCCTCGATGTCACCGCGAAACGGGAATCGGTGATGACGGTCGTGCGGCAGTCCTTCAAACCGGAGTTCCTCAACCGGCTGGACGAGATCGTCGTGTTCGACGCGCTCAGCATCGAACAACTCGGCAAGATCGTCGGCCTGCAGATCGACCGGCTCCGCGCCCGCCTCGCCGAACGCCGGATCACCCTCGACCTCACCGAACCGGCCGAGCAGTGGCTCGCGCTCGAGGGCTACGACCCCTCCTACGGGGCGCGCCCGCTGCGCCGCCTCATCCAACGCGAAGTGGGTGACGCGCTCGCGCGTAAACTCCTCGCCGGTGAGATCGCCGAGGGCACGCACGTGGTTGTTGACCGCGGCAGCGAGGGGCTCCTCATCACCAGTGAGGACGACGCAGCGGTCGTCGCGTAGAGGCCGCCCGGGCCCGGGCTAGTGGGCGGTCGCGGCTAGAGGGCGATCTCGAACTTACTCGACTTCGAGGTCGCCCTCGTGAGCTGAACCGTGCAGGAGCTCCTCGCCCTCGGTCG
>JAJYRV010000128.1 GCA_021793935.1 Actinomycetes bacterium
CCTCATCATCATCCTCACTCCGCTCATCATCGTCACCCTCATCTGGCCGCCGACGAAGAACCGGAAAACGCCTATCGTCACCGCGCTGTTCCTCACGGGGATCGCCGCGCTCGCCGGTTCCCTCATCATCACCTTGGCGGAATGGTGGATCCTCATCGGCACGGCCCTCGCCACCCTCGCGCTCGCGGCGGTGCGCGTGCTGTGGAAGCACGGACTGTTTCACCGAGCGGCCCTGCGCCTGCTGAGATCGCTGGGCATGCTCGGCATCGTGGGGGCACTCCTCATGGCCGCCGGCGTCTCCACCCCCTGGGTCGCGCTCGAGCACATCGACACCGACACGGGGCCGATGTACGGCTACGTGCTGGAAACGCCCTCAGGATACCTGAAGGTCCTCACCGAAGACCCCCGCGAAGTCCACACCCTCGTCTCCTCCACCGTGCACTCCCGTGAGGTACTTATCGACTGAACCGCGAGACCTATCCGTGATCTTTGTACACTAAACTGCACGCATGCCCCTCCCTCTCTACGACGCGAGGAAGACGGCTGAAGATGCGCCTGGCTGCGCGCACAGCGACTCAAGATGAAGGATCGATATGACACACCACTTCTTGCGCCGTCGAACCCTCGGGTTCGTCAGCGCCCTCGGCGTTGCCGCGCTCGTGCTCAGCGGCTGCGGATCGGACAGCACCGACGACCCTGACTCCCCCGAAACGGCTGACGAAGGAGAAGCCGCAGGCGGCGACTCTGACGGCGAAGATCTCGAGGCGATCACCGTCGGGATCAGCCAGTTCGTCCAACACCCCGCCCTCGATGCGGCGACGGCCGGGTTCAAGCAGGCGTTCATCGACGCGGGCTATGTCGAAGGCGACACGGTGACCTTCGATGAACAGAACGCCCAGGGCGACGTCGCCAACACGACGACGATTGCCCAGCAATTCAGCAACGACGACGTCGACCTCGTGCTCGCCGTCGCGACCCCCGCCGCCCAAGCCGCGGCGCAGAACATCCTCGACATCCCGGTGCTGTTCACGGCCGTCACCGATCCGGTCGAGGCCGGCCTGGTCGATTCCGAGGACGCCCCGGGCGGAAACGTCACGGGCACCTCTGACATGAACCCCGTGGCGGATCAGATCGAACTCATCAAGGAGATCGTGCCCGACGCCGCCAAGGTGGGCATCGTCTACTCCTCGGGTGAGGTGAACTCCGAGGTGCAGGTGGAACTCGCCAAGGAAGCGGGCGAGGACCTCGGGATCGAGATCGTCGAAGCGACGGTGACGAACTCCTCAGAGGTCCAGCAGGCAACGGAATCGCTCGGCGATGTCGACGCGATCTACGTGCCCACGGACAACCAGGTCGTTTCCGGGATCTCCGCGCTGGTCCAGGTCGCGGAGGATAACGGTATCGCCGTCATCGGCGCCGAAGCCGGCACCGTGGAAGGCGGCGCGATCGCGACGATCGGGATCGACTACGAACGCCTCGGGATGCAGACCGGCGAGATGGCGCTGCGGGCGCTCGACGGCGAGGACCCGGCGTCGATGGCGGTGGAGACGCTCGACGATCTCGAGCTCGTCGTCAGCCCCGATGCGGCCGAACGCATGGGCATCACGCTCCCGGACGGCTTTGAGGACAAGGCTGACCGCGTTCTCTAGCATGCTCTCCCGTGGTCGGCCCTGGGCTGGCCACGGGGGCTCCTCAATCTAAGGACACCGCCATGATCGGCGCACTTGAACTTGGTTTCATCTACGGAATTATGGCCCTGGGGGTCTACCTCACCTTCCGGGTGCTGAACTTTCCCGACCTCACCGTGGACGGCTCGTTCACCTCCGGCGCCGCGACCGCCGCGATGCTCATCCTCGGCGGTCACAGCCCCTGGCTCGCTACGTTCGCGGGCGGCGGGGTCGGCTTACTCGCCGGTGTGTTCACCGGCCTGCTGCACACCAAGGGCAAGATCGACGGTCTGCTCGCCGGGATCCTCACGATGATCGCGCTGTGGTCGGTGAACCTGCGGATCATGGGGAAGGCGAACCTGCCGCTGCTTCGGGAAACGACGCTCATCTCCCCGATGCGGGAGGCGGGTTTCCTCGGCAAGAGCGTCATCGGGATCTTCATCTTCGCGGGGGTGGCGCTGCTGTTCACCATCGCGGTGCACTGGTTCCTGCACACCGATCTCGGGCTCTCGATCCAGGCGACCGGAAACAACGGCCAGATGATCCGCGCACTCGGGGTGAACACGGATCGCACGTCCATCCTCACCCTCGCGCTATCGAACATGTTCGTCGGCCTGTGCGGCGCCGTCATGGCGCAGTATCAAGGGTTCGCGGACATCTCGATGGGCATCGGACTCATCCTCGTCGGGCTCGCCTCGGTGATTCTCGGCCAGGCGCTCCTGGGCCAGCGTTCTATCTTCGTCGCCGCGCTCGCGGTCGTCATCGGTTCAGTGCTGTACCGGATCATCATCCACTTCGCGCTCGCGGTCGGGCTCAACCCGAACGACATGAAGGCCGTCACCGCCGGGCTCGTCATCGCCGCGCTGTTGCTCCCGCGGTGGGGGTTCCTGAAGAAACTCCCCGCGATGCGCGGCACGAGGCTCGTACCCGCCGCGGCGGTCGCGGGCGGGCGGCGCAGTGACGAACCCGCTGGAAAGGGGGCGTGATGCTGCGCATCGAGGCCATCTCCAAGACGTTCTTTCCCGGCACGATCAACGAACGCAAAGCGCTCGTGGACTTGAGCCTGCACCTGAAGCCCGGAGATTTCGTCACGATCATCGGTTCCAACGGGGCAGGGAAATCCACCCTGCTCAACTCCATCGCCGGCCGGCTCGGGGTGGATTCGGGCACGATCAGCATCGACGGTAAGGCGATGAAGGGCCTCAAGGAGTTCCAGCGCGCCCGCTACGTGGGCCGGGTGTTCCAGGATCCCCTCGCGGGCACGGCCCCGGATCTCACCATCGAAGAAAACCTCGCCCTCGCGCTTCGGCGCGGGCAGTCCCGCGGGCTCGGGCGGGGAGTGACCAAGGCCCGCCGAGCCCGGTTCGTCGAGGAACTGCGTTCCCTGGATCTCGGGCTCGAGAACCGCCTGCGCGCACGGGTGGGCCTGCTCTCCGGCGGCCAGCGCCAGGCGCTCTCGCTGCTCATGGCGGGCTTCACGCACCCCAAGATCCTCCTGCTGGATGAGCACACCGCCGCGCTCGACCCGCAGCGGGCGGCGCTCGTTAGCGAACTGACGAACAAGATGGTCACGAGCGAGGGGCTCACCACGCTCATGGTCACTCACAACATGGAGCAGGCGATCGCGCTGGGCAACCGGCTCGTGATGATGCACGAGGGCCGGATCATCTTCGAGGCCTCCGAGGCGGAGAAGAAGCACCTGACCGTGGCGCAGCTGCTCGAGGAATTCACCAAGACCAAGGGCGCAGCGCTGGATGACCGGACACTGCTGACCTAGCCGCGGTTTACTGGAAGGCTGCTCCGAGCGCGATATCGATCATCGGGCCGAAGGACTGTTCCCGCTCGGCGGAGGTGGTCTCCTCGCCGGTGATGATGTGATCGGAGACGGTGCACACCGCGAGCGCCCGGGCGCCGTGGCCGGCAGCGATCGTGTACAGGGCGCTGGCTTCCATCTCCACTCCGAGCACCCCGAACTCCGCCATCCGCGCAGTGATGTCCGGGCGAGGGGAGTAGAAGGAATCGGAGGAGAACAGCAACCCGACGTGGCTCGTGACCTGCGGCATCGCCTCGGCGGCTTCCGCGGCCCGGCGCAGGAGCGAGAAGTCCGCAACCGGACTGTAATCGTAGCCCTCGAACCGGATCCGGTTCATCGATGAATCGGTGCAGGCACCCGAGGCGAGGATGACGTCGCGGATCCCCACGTCCTCCTGGAGCGACCCGCAGGAACCTACCCGGATCAGGGTGCTCACCCCGTACTCGCGGATGAGCTCCGTGGCGTAGATCGCGGCGGAGGGCTGCCCCATCCCGGTTCCCTGCACCGACACTCGGTGGCCGTTCCACGTTCCCGTGTAGCCATACATTCCTCGCACCTCGTTGTAACACTCGGGGTTTTCGAGGAAGTTTTCCGCGATCCACCGCGCCCGCAGCGGGTCGCCGGGAAGGAGAACAACGGGAGCGATCGCCCCCTGGGAAGCGCCAATGTGTGTACTCATGACGCCAGCATAGAGCTCATTGCGCAGGGGAAATGGACTTCTCCCCTTTGCTCCGGCAGGAGCGTCGCTAGACTAGCGAAAACGCATGTAGTTGTAACGATGGGAACTCTCCGGCCAATGGTCACCTCACTCACCGAGTCACGCACCTCTTTCCTTTCGGCGATCGCCTCCGAATCTGGTGAAGATCAACAACTCATCGAGCGACTCTTTGAACATGTGGCGACCGAAGACCTCGCCGCCCGCGACGCCGTCTACCTCGGCGGCGCAGCCCATTCCCTGGCAAACCTTTCCCGCGCCCGCGATCACGCGACGGAAGTGCGGGTGTTCACCCCCTCCTCAGACACCCACGGGTGGACCTCCCCCCGTACGATCGTGCAAATCTGCACGGACGATTCGCCGTTCCTCGTGGACTCGATCACCGAAGCGATCTCCGCACTGGGCTACCGGGTTCACCTCATCGTGCACCCGATCATGCCCGCCGGCATCGCCTCGGGCCGGGCGAACGGCGCGAATGAATCGTGGATGCACATCGAGATTTCCCGCCTCGCCGACGAGGAATCGCACGAACGCGTGCGCTCTACGCTCACCCGGGTGTTATCCGACGTCGCGAAAGCAGTGGCGGATTGGCGCCCGATGCGCGAGAAGTGCTTGGCGATCGCCCGCGAAATCACCGCCTCGCGCCCGCCGACGGTCTCCGCGCAGGATGCGGAGCGCGCGATCGAGTTCCTCACCTGGCTCACCCACGACCAATTCACCTTCCTCGGCTACCGGGAATACACCCTCACCGAAGACGCCGGGGAGCTCGCGCTCGCGCCGGTGCCCGGAACGGGCCTCGGGATCCTCGGCGACGAAACCTCCCGAATCTCCCGGTTACGCCCCGAAGCACAGGAAACGGCGCGCGAGCCGCGCTTGCTCACAATCACGAAAGCGAATTCCCGGGCCACCGTGCACCGCTCGGCCTACCTCGATTACATCGGTATCCGCACGTTCGACGACGAGGGTAACGTTACCGGAGAGCGCCGCCTGCTCGGGCTGTTCACCTCATCCACCTACGCCTCCTCGGTCACGCAGGTGCCGATCATTTCCGGGAAGGTCGAGGAGATCATCCGCCGCTCCGGCCACTCCCCCGACTCCCACTCCGGGAAGGACCTCCACCAGGTGCTGGAGACCTACCCGCGGGAGGAGCTTTTCCAGGACTCGGTGGAGAGCCTCACGCAGATCGCTGAAGAGGTCGTGTACCTCGCGGAGCGGCGGCGCTCGAAGATGTTCGTGCGTACCGACGAATTCGGCCGGTTCATCTCCGTGCTCGTGTACATGCCACGGGATCGCTACTCCACCGCGGTCCGGCTGAAGATCGAAGCACTGCTGCGCGAGGCCTACGATCCCGAGACGATCGATTTCACCACGAACATCTCCGAATCCCCACTCGCGCAGGTCCACCTCGTGCTGCGCATGCCTCGGGGGCAGGACCTTCCGAAGGTCGACGCCGCGGCGTTGCAGAACGATCTCAACCTCGCCGTGCGCACGTGGGATGATCAGCTCGTCCACCTCCTGCGCGAAGCCCACGGCGAAACGGTTGCCTCCCAGATCCTCGCCGACTACGCGGGCGCGTTCAGCGCCGCGTACCAGGATATGATCAGCCCCGCCGCCGCCGTCGAGGATCTTGACCTGCTCCGCTCCCTCGCGGGGCCGGAGGACGTGCGTGTGCGCGTGGACCACAATGGCACGTGGCGGTTCCGGGTCGCCTCCTACGTCGAATTCCCCCTCACCCAAGTGATGCCGATCCTCACCGCGTTCGGGGTGAAGGTCGTCGACGAGCGCCCGTTCCCGGTCACCCTCACCGGCGACCGCAGCCGCCACATCTCCGATTTCGGTTTGGAACTCGGCGACGGCGAGCACGCCGCTAAGTTCGAAGAGGGCTTCCGGGCGGTGTGGCTGGGCAAAACCGAGAGCGACCATCTCAACTCCCTCATCGTGCACGCGGGCCTGCCCTGGTCAAGCGTGCTGATCCTGCGTGCGCTCGGCCGCTA
>JAJYRV010000129.1 GCA_021793935.1 Actinomycetes bacterium
CCCGGGGGCCGAACGCGAGCCGAGCGACCGATCCGTTATATCTCACCGGCAGCGCCCGCCCTACCGAGGTGACGTACTCCGGCAGCGTCTGCTTGGGATCGGCTGGGGCGAGCACGGAGACGTCGTTGCCCCGCCCACGCAGAATCTCAGCGAGATCCCGTACGTGGAACTGCACACCGCCGGGAGTCTCGAAGGAGTACGGGCACACGATCCCTATTCTCATTCGCCCTCACCGAAGGCCCCCCTGGAGGCCCGCGCAAGGCGGGTCTCATCCAGATCCGCGACGAAACACTTCTGCAACATATGCCAATCTTGCGGGTAGGCGCGTAGGAACGCGCCGAAACGGTCAGCCCACATCTGCATCATATGGGCGGCGCGCTCTTCGGCCGGGATCGCCTCCGGCGCGGCGATGAAATCCGTGAACTCAATCACTATTCCCCACGGGCTGCCCGCCGCTCTCCGGCGCTGACCGCGGAGCCGTTCGTGGCGGATGAACACGCCGACGAAGGGCACTCCCGCAGCAACGGCGACCGCTGCGGGCCCCGGCGCTACACGCATCTCTTCATCGCACACGGTGACGACGACCCCGTCGCGGCTCAGGTCTCGATCGGCGAGGAGGGGCATGAGCGCGGAATCCGAGCGCGCGGCCCGCAGGAGTTCCCGGAACACCCCGTGGCCCTTTTCATAGGCGAGGATCCGCATCCCCAAGTTCTCGCGGAAGGAGAGGAATTGGGTGAACAGTTCCTCGGGCGTGAGCTTTTCGGCGACGGTGACCACATGCGCGAAGTTGAGCTCGCTCCAGGCCCCGGCGAGGTCCCAGTTTCCGAGGTGCCCGAGCCCGGCGACGACCGTTCCGCGTTGCAGCGCCCGGCGGGTGGGTTCGCTGCCGACGGTGCGCACCCGCGCGGCGATCTGGGCGGGGGTGAGTCGCGGTAGCTGAAAGACTTCCGCGTAATAGCGCAGGTATCGGCGCATCCCGTCGCGGGATTGGGAGCGCAGTTCCCGCGGTGTTGGGCGAGTGATCCGGGCGAGGTTGCGTTCGAGTTGCTGCACCCCACCGATCCGGGCGAGGTACGCGATCCGGGCGGCGAGGTCGAACCCGCCCCGCACGAGTGGGCTGGGCAATTTCGGCAGGATTTTCCACGCCCATGTGAACAACCGTCCCGAATCAACCATCGGTGCCCTTCAACGCCGCCCGGGCCGCGAGGATGCGTTGCAGCACCGTCACGAGCGAAAGAACCGCGAGGAGCCCGAGGAGCACCGCCATCACCGGGGCAGGCACGCCGAGCCCGGTGAGGAGCGTGGCGAGGAGGACGACGACGATCCGGTCCGCCCGTTCCGCAATGCCCACCGAGGCATCCACCCCGACCGATTCCGCCTTCGCGCGCACGTAGGGAACCAACGCGCCGAAGATGAGACACGCCAGGGTGGTGAATATCCCGGTCAGTTGCCACGCGCCGTCGGACTGAAAGAGGAACCATAACAGCACGCCGGAGAAAATGGCGGCGTCGCTCACCCGATCGAGCGTGGAATCGAGGAACGCGCCGTAGGTGCTCGAGGTCTTCGCTTCCCGCGCCATGATGCCGTCGATCGAATCGGTCAGCACGAGCACGCCGAGGATCAGCGACCCCACGACGAGGTGCCCCATGGGCAGCAGCACCAGCGCCGTGATCGTCGTTCCCGCCGTTCCGATGATCGTGACGACGTTCGGGGTGAGCCCGATGCGTAGGAAGGCGCGGGCGATCGGCGTGAAGAGGGTGTGTTGGACACCCCGGGCCCCGCTACCGAGAACCATTCGTTTCCCATTCGGTGGCGAGCTCCTCGCGAGTGGTCGCGAGCAGTTCGGGCAGCGCTTTGGTCTGGCCGATGATCGGGAGGAAGTTCGCGTCCCCGTCCCAGCGGGGCACGACGTGCTGGTGGGCATGCGCAGCGACCCCCGCGCCCGCCCCGGCGCCCTGGTTCATTCCCAGGTTGAACCCGGTGGGGCCTTTGGCTCCGCGGAGCACTCGCATGCTCGTGGCAACGAGATCGGCCGATTCGTGCCGTTCGGTCTCCGTGAGGTCGGTGAAATCAGCGACGTGCCGGTACGGGCACACGAGCAGGTGGCCCGGGTTGTAGGGGTACAAGTTGAGGACGACGTAACACGTCGGCCCGCGGTGGACGATGAGGCCGTCTTCATCGCTGCGCTCGGGGGCCGCGCAGAACGGGCAATCCGCGGGCCGGTTCGAGACGGGTTTGGACTCCCCGTGGATGTAGGCCATCCGGTGCGGGGTCCAGAGCCGGTCGTAGGAGTCTTCCGCGCGGGGAAAGCTCTGCGCAGGTTCCTCCTTCACACTTGGGCCCTGGTGTTGATCGCAGTGGTGATGATCTCGATCGCTTCCTCGACGGGCACCCCGTTGCGTTGCTCGCCGTTGCGGTACCGGAAGGAGACCGCCCCTGCCTCGGCGTCCTCCCCGCCCGCGATGAGGGTGAAGGGCACCTTGGATTTCGTCGCGGTGCGGATCTTCTTGTTGAACCGGTCATCGGAGGTGTCCACCTCGACCCGGACGCCGTGGGCCTTGAGTTTGTCAGCGACGTCGAACAGGTAGTCGTTGAACACCTCCGCGACGGGCACGCAGGTGACTTGCACCGGGGCGAGCCACGGCGGGAACGCCCCGGCGTAGTGCTCCACGAGCACCCCGAAGAACCGCTCGATGGAACCGAACAGGGCGCGGTGGATCATCACCGGGCGCTTGCGTTCGCCGTCGGCCGCCTGGTACTCCAGATCGAACAGTTCCGGGAGGTTGAGGTCGAGCTGGACCGTCGACATCTGCCAGGTGCGCCCGATCGCGTCGCGGGCCTGCACGGAGATCTTCGGGCCGTAGAACGCCGCCCCGCCCGGGTCCTCCACGAGTTCCAGGCCGGATTCCTCCGCTACTGCGCGAAGGGTGTTGGTGGATTCCTCCCACAGTTCGTCGCTGCCGACGAACTTCTCCGGGTCCTTGGAGGAGATCTCCAGGTAGAAGTCGTCGAGGCCGTAGTCCTTCAGGAGGTCGAGCACGAACTGCAGCGCACCGGCGATCTCCTCCCTCATCTGCTCCCGGGTGGCGAAGATGTGCGCGTCGTCCTGGGTGAACCCGCGAGCCCGGGTGAGTCCGTGCACCACGCCGGACTTCTCGTACCGGTAGACGGTGCCGAATTCGAACATCCGCAGCGGCAGTTCGCGGTAGGAACGCCCCGAGGAACGGTAGATGAGGATGTGCATCGGGCAGTTCATCGGCTTGAGGTAGTAATCCTGGCCCTGACGGCGGACGTTGCCTTCTGCGTCGCGTTCCTCATCCAGGTGCATGGGCGGGTACATGCCCTCGGCGTACCAGTCCAAGTGCCCCGAGGTTTCGAACAGGGTGCTCTTGGTGATGTGGGGGGTGTTGACGAACTGGTACCCCGCCTCGATGTGACGCTTGCGGGAATACTCCTCCATCACGGTCCGCACGATCCCGCCCTTGGGGTGGAAGACGGGCAGGCCGGAGCCGATCTCCTCGGGGAAGGAGAACAGGTCGAGCTCGGCGCCCAGCCGGCGGTGGTCGCGGCGCTCGGCCTCGGCGAGCCGCTCCTTGTACGCGGTGAGTTCGGCCTTGGTGGGCCAAGCGGTCCCGTAGATGCGTTGGAGCTGGGGGTTCTTCTCGCTCCCGCGCCAGTACGCGGCGGCGCTGCGCATGAGGGAGAAGCCGTTGCCGATGAGCCGGGTGGAGGGCAGGTGCGGGCCGCGGCACAGGTCCTTCCACGCCACTTGCCCGCCCCGGCGCACGTTGTCATAGATCGTCAGTTCTCCGCCCCCGACTTCGACGGAGGCACCTTCGGTGTCCGCGGCATTACCTTTGAGGCCGATGAGTTCGAGCTTGTAGGGTTCGCCGGAAAGCTCCGCGTGTGCCTCCTCCTCGCTCACCACTCGGCGCTGGAAGGATTGCCCTTCCTTGATGATGCGCCCCATGAGCTTCTCGATTGCTTTGAGGTCTTCCGGGGTGAAGGGCTCGGTGACGTCGAAGTCGTAGTAGAACCCGTCCGTGATCGGCGGGCCGATCCCGAGTTTCGCATCCGGGTTGATCTGTTGCACCGCCTGGGCGAGCACGTGGGCGCAGGAGTGGCGCAGGATCTCCAACCCCTCGGGAGAGTCGATCCGCACCGGCTCGACCACATCACCGTCGCGGAGCTCGACGAACAGATCCTTGAGTTCCCCGCCCACCCGCATCGCGACGATGTCGCGGTCGTCCTTGAACAGATCCGTGCCCGTCGTTCCTTCACCATGGTCGGCGGGGGAACCGTTGACGGTGAGAGCGATAGGCACGAGAGCACTCCTAAAGTAGTGGGATGGACACGGCACGCAATGCCGATCTTCCATCTTACTGTTCCTACGATCGGGAGATCATCCGTGATGCGTGAGCGCGAGCTGTGAAACGCCATACCTTCGCATGCTGCCCCACGCGCCCGGGACCAACGCGTGGCGAAGAGTTCAACAGCCGATCCGCGCCGTCTGCGATCGCCACGAAACAATGGCCGCCCGCACGCAGGTGCTCGAGGGTGAGCTGGGTGGGCGATACTGGGTTCGAACCAGTGACCTCCTCGGTGTGAACGAGGCGCTCTACCGCTGAGCCAATCGCCCGTGCTAGGTCGATGATAACAGCCGCGGAACGCTCCGTGGCAACGCCGCGGCGTTCGAGGCTACCTCACGGGTCGCGGGTGCGCGCGCGACGGCGGCGGAACTCAGCTGCGAGTTCCCGTGTCAATGGGCCGAGTTTCAGGGGTCGGCCGTCGATCGCCGCCAGCGCCACCACCCCTTTGAGGGCCGAGGTCACGGCGGCCCCCTGCGTGGTATTCATCACAGAAACGGGAAGATCGGTTTCCCGAACGGGAAGGCCCGCTTCCCGCCCCCATTCCAGCGCCAACTCCCGGGTGATCCCAGGTAGGCAACCGCTCGAGAGTGGGGGCGTGAGAAGTTCCCCGCCCTGTTCGATGAATACGTTGCTCGTTGCGCCCTCGCAGAGGTCACCGCGACTGTTGGGGAGGATCGCTTCATCGGCCCCGAGGCGTTGAGCCTGCCGCAGCGCGAGGAGATTCTCAGCGAATGAGGTGCTCTTCACCCCGGTGAGTGCGGAATCCTCGTTTCGCCGGTAGGGCGAGAGGGCGGCGCGCACCCGTTCCATCGGAGTGAACGGGGCTACGGTGCCGAGCAGGCAGCCGGTGCCACTGGGGCCGGGGGTCCAGGTGAGCCGGAGCCGCGCGAACTGCACGCCTTGGCACTGGGCCGACAGCGCACCGACCGCGGCGCGAAAGGCCTCGGGGTTGGGAATCGGCAGGTCCATCCGGGCGGAACCTTCTTGAAGGCGGCGCAGGTGGCGGGTGGGGGCGAAGGCCGTGCCCGCGGTGACGAGGAGGGTTTCGAACACGCCCATGCCGCTGAGGAGGCCGGGATCGGGCCAGCGCGGGGGCCGGAGGTCGCCGTCGCGCCACACCGCGATCGGTTGCCCGGGGGCCGCGCTCACCGCCCGCCCCCGGCGACGATGTTCAACAAGCGGCGTGCTTTGAGCTCCGTCTCCGCCCACTCCCCGAGTGGGTCGGAATCGGCGGTGATGCCCGCTCCGGTTCCGAATTTCAGGTGTCCCTCTCGCCACCAGAAGGAACGGATCATCGCCCCGAAGCACGCCTCGCCGGCGTCGACGTCGATCCAGCCGATCGCTCCGCAGTAGGGACCGCGGGGCACCGGCTCCAGCTCGGCGATCTCCGCTAACGCCGGTTGGATCGGCACCCCGGCGACGGACATCGGGGGAAGCAGTAGCGGCAGGAGGTTCGCCCATTGGCTGGGCTCCCCTGCCGGGTCGCGGCGCAAGGCCCCCTCCACCCGGGCGACGAGTTGCACCAGTCCCGGATGCCCCTCGACCTCGCCGGGAGAAACGGCGGGGTCGGGGCAGACATCTTTGACGTGCTCGGCCAGGGCGCGGGCGACGAGGCGGCTCTCCTCGTAGTCCTTGGTTCGAAGCTGCTGGGAGCGCGGGGCGGTCCCTTTGATCGGGGCGCAGCTCAGCACGCCGCGGCGCACCCGGAAAGCGAGCTCGGGGGAGGCGGCGGCGATCCAGGTTTTGGGTCCGGTGCCCGCGGGAAAATCGAACCAG
>JAJYRV010000130.1 GCA_021793935.1 Actinomycetes bacterium
GGGCGAGGTACCCGGAGTCGAGGAATGCTTTCATCGGGTCGGCGGGCAGGCCACGCTCCTCACGCCAGGCGGCGAGGCCGGGGCGGACGTCGGTGTAGAAGGCGTCCATGAACACCTCGTTCCCGGCGAGCACGTCGTTCGCTTCTTGCGCCGCGGTGAGGGCCTCCCGGTCGACCAGCAGCGCCCGGGCGGTCATTTCCTGCACGTTGAGTACGGAGCGGATCTGGCCGGGAATCTTCTCCTCGATGTTATGGCACTGGTCGAGCATGAAGTTGACATCCGGGCTGTTGAGGCCGCCCCCACGCACCACCTCGAAGATGATCCGGAACAGCTGGAAAGGATCGGCTGCGCCCACGATGAGGTCGTCATCGGCGTAGAAGCGGGAGTTGAAGTCGAAGGCACCGAGTTTCCCGACCCGCAGCAGTTGCATGACGATGAATTCGATGTTTGTACCGGGCGCGTGGTGGCCGGTGTCGAGGCAGACGGTCGCGTTCTCTCCGAGCGCGGCGGTTTGGGCGAAGGCGGTGCCCCAGTCGGGAACGTCAGTGTGGTAGAAGGCCGGTTCGAAGAACTTGTATTCCAGAACCAGGCGCTGGTCGCCGCTGAGCTGCGCGTAGATCGTCTGCAGCGATTCGAACAGCCGGTCTTGCCGCCCACGCAGGTCGGCCTGGCCGGGGTAGTTGGAGCCGTCGGCGAGCCAGATCTTCAGATCGCGGCTGCCCGTCTCGTTCATGATCTCGATGCAGCGCAGGTGGTGATCGATCGCTTTTTGGCGAGTGGCGGCGTCATGGTGGGTGAGGGAGCCGAACTTGTACTCTTCGGCCTGGAAGGTGTTGGAGTTGATCGTTCCCAGCCGCATCCCGTTGTCCTCGGCGTGTTCGCGGAGCTGGGAGTAGCTGTCCACCTCGTCCCAGGGGATGTGCAGCGCGACTTGGGGGGCGAGGCCGGTGTACTTATGTACTTGGGCGGCGTCGGAGATCTTTTCGAAGGGGTCGCGCGGTGTTCCCGGCGTTCCGAATACTCGAAACCGGGTACCGGAGTTGCCGAATGCCCAGCTCGGAAGCTCAATTTCTTGGGCGGCAAGCTCATCGCTGATTGCGGGGGTGAAAGATGACATGGGAACTCCTTATTGCTGGCGCGAGCGGGCAGTGGTGAGCTGGTCTTCGAGGTTGAACACTTCCTCGAGGACCGCGGCGTTTTGATCCGGACGGTCGCCTGCACCGATGAAGAATGGGGACATGCGCTCCTCCCACTTCGCGGTGCGCGGATCGCGCGCGAGGGCGGCCTGGGAGGCAGTGTCGTCGTCGGTTTCGTAATAGCCGATGAGCAATCCGTCGCCGCGTAGGAACAGCGAGTAGTTGCGCCGACCGCTATCGCGGATCGCGTCAAGCATTTCGGGCCAGACGGCGGCGTGGGCCGTGCGATACTCCTCAATCCGGGCGGGATCGACCTGAAGTTGGAAGCATACGCGTTGCACAGATCCTCCTTGCGAGCTGCGGGTGCGGCGCGTGCCGCACCCGCAGAGGTGCGACTTAGAAGTCGAACTCGTCGATGTTGTCGGCGTCGAAGACGTACGGGTCGCCAAGGACGACCACGGAGTCCTCTTCCACGGTGTATTCACCGAGGTCACCGGCGCTGAAGGTGTCGCCTTCCTCGCCCGTGATCTCCCCGTTGATCAGGGCTGCCGATGCGTAGGCGGTGAGGTAGCCGAGCTCCTCGGGGTTCCACAGCGCGAACGCCTCGACCGTGCCGTCTTCGATGTATTCACGAAGCTGGTTCGGGGTGCCCAGACCGGTGAGGTACACCTCGCCCTTGTATTCGGAGGTGGACAGGTAGCGTGCTGCTGCCGCCATTCCCACCGTGGTGGGGGAGACGATGCCCTTGAGATCGCTGTGGGACTGCAGCAGAGCTGCGGTCTTGTCGAAGCTCATCTGGTCCTCGTCGTCACCGTAGGCGATCTCCACGATCTCCAGGTCCGGATACTCGTCCGCAGCGTACTCTTCCATCTTCTCGATCCAGGCGTTCTGGTTCGTCGCGTTCGCTGCCGCGGACAGGATGGCGATCTCGCCGGAGCCACCGATCTGGTCGGCGATGAGGTCGATCTGCGCGCGGGCGATGCCGTCGGCGTCCGCCTGGTTGATGAACAGGTCGCGGCATTCGGAGTCGGTGTCGGAGTCGAAGGTGACGACCTTGACTCCGGCGTCCTTCGCCTCGACGAGCGCGTCGCAGATCGCCGTCGGGTCGTTCGCAGAGACGGCGATGGCGCCGACCTGCTGCTGGGTGAGGGTGTTGATGTAGCTCACCTGTGCGTCGGGGGTGGCCTCGGAGGGGCCGACCTCGGCGAACGTCCCACCGATTTCCTCGAGCGCCGCTTCGCCACCTTCGGAGGAGGCATCGAAGTACGGGTTACCGAGGTTCTTCGGCAGGAAGGTTACCGAGACGTCCCCGCCATCGCCGGCGCCGGTGTCTCCGTCCCCTCCTTCGTTCCCGTTGTCCGAGCCGCCCGAGCAGGCCGCTAGCGCAAGAGCTGTGGCGGCGGTGATGGCAGCGAGGCTACTCACGCGATTCTTGATACGCATGGTTGTTTCCTTCCGTTATGTCGTGGTCTTCTGTGACCGGCTGCTGGTGAGTTTGGCTGCACGGGCTTTCACCCACACGGCCAGACTTGTTGACACCACGGACGCCACCAGTAACAGACCCGTGATGATGTTGATGACATCGGAGGTGACGTTCGCCAGGCGCAGGGCACTGGCGAGGACTCCGATGAGGAGGACACCGGGGATCACGCCGTGAAGCGCGCCCCGGCCACCGAAGATCGATACTCCGCCCAGGAGTACCGCGGCGACGACTTGCAGCTCGAGCCCAGTGGCGTTGTCCCCTCGGGCGGAGCCGTACCGCAGTGTGTAGTAGATGCCTGCGAGGGCCGAGACAGTCCCGCACAGGGCGAACAGGATGAACTTGGTGCGTTCGACGTTCACCCCAGAGAAGTGGGCCGCGGACTTCGACAGTCCGATGGAGTACACCCCGCGGCCGAATGGGGTGAAGTGGAGCAGGATCGCGAAGACGACGAGTAGCGCGAGGAACAGCAGGGTGACCACGGGGATCGGGGTCTCCCCGATCCTCGCTTTGGCCAGGTCGGTCCAGAACTCCGGGAAGTCCGTTACGGCCGTCGTCCCGAGCAGTCCCACGGCTAGGCCGCGGAACAGGGCGAGGGAACCGATCGTCACCGCGAGTGAGGGCAGCCCGACCACGGTGACGAGGAAACCGTTGAGGGCCCCGCCGACCGCGCCGGCGAGGAGGGCGATCCCCGCTGCGGCGGCGAAGGGGAGTCCGGCCTGGGTGAGGACCCCGGTGAGGACGCTCGCGAGCCCCATCATCGAGGCGACCGAGAGGTCGATCTCCCCGGTGATGATCACCATCGTCATCGGCAGCGCGATGAGCAGGATCGGCATGACATCGAGGATCAGGTAGCTCAGCGTGATCGGCTGGCTGAATCCTTGGATCTGCGCCGCGGCGAAGACGACGACGATCGCGAGCAGGGCGATGACGGCTACCTCACGGGTGAGGAACAGACGGCGCCACAGCGGTTTGTCGTAGTCGGCGTATTCGCGCAGGTCTGTGGACGATTGCATGGTGGTGGTCATGACTCAACCTCTCGTTGTTCCACCAAGCGGCGGGTTTGACGTAGCGAGAGCACCCGGTCGAGCACGATCGCACCGATGATGAGGACGCCGACGACTGCTCGCTGCCAGAAGTCGGGTATCCCGAGGATCGGCAGTGCTCGATTGATGGTCTTCAGAAGGATGGCTCCGATCGCGGCGCCGAGGATGGTCCCCGAACCACCGAAGATCGCGACCCCACCGATGACGACGGCGCCGACGGCCTCCAATTCCCAGCCGGAGCCGGCTTGGGAGGACACGGTGCCGTAGCGGGCGGCGTACAGCACCCCGGCGAGGCCAGCGAGCGCGCCGGAGACGGTCATCGCCGTCAAGAGCCGGCGGGAGACCTTCAACCCGTACAGGTGGGCGGCATCGGGATCGGAGCCGATGGCGTAATACTCGCGCCCGCCGCGAGTGTTGTGCATGTACCAGGCAGCGATGATGAGGACGAATACCGCGATGATCGTCAGGAGCGGTATGCCGAGGAGTTTGCCGGTGCCCAGGTGCAGGAACGGGCGGGGCATGTCGGAGGCGTTGATCCGGCTGGAACCGGCCCACATCACCGTCACGCCGCGGTAGACGTACATCGTGCCCAGGGTGAGCACGAGGGAGGGTACCTTCGCGTAGGCGACGAGCACCCCATTGAGGAGCCCGAGCACGGCCCCGAGCGCGGTGACGATGAGAAATACCGCGATGATCGGGATCCCGGGGTAGTCGATGAACAGGCGTCCGGTGAGGAACGCGCACAACCCGAGCACCGAACCGACCGAGAGGTCCACGTTTCGGGTGATGATGACGATCGCCTGCCCGACCGCAACGAGAATGAGGAGCGAGGGGGTGAGCAGGAGGTCACGCAGCCCGTCGCCGGAGCCGAGGAAGTTCGGGTTCTTAACTGTCGCTGCGGCGATGACGAGCACGAGCGCGAGTGCGATCCCCAGTTCCCGGGACCGGGAGAGGTGGGTGAGTCGATGCCACCACGGGGTGGAGGTCGACGGGGTTGCCGTTGAGGTCATCAGGCCACCTCCTCCCGTTGATACTTCGTCGCCGCGCGCATGACGGATTCGGAATCCGCTTCACTGCGGGGGATGTCAGCGGTGAGGTGCCCCTCACACATAACGAGGACACGGTCGGCCATGCCCAGTACCTCCGGAAGTTCAGAAGAAATCATGATGACGGCGAGGCCCTCATCCGCGAGTTCGGATAGGAGTCGGTGCACCTCGGCTTTGGTGCCGACGTCGATCCCCCGAGTGGGTTCGTCCACGATGAGAAGTTTCGGGTTGGTCGCGAGCCATTTCGCGAGGACCACTTTTTGTTGGTTACCGCCCGAAAGCGTCCCGGCGATCGTCGATAGGGCGCTGGTTTTCACCTCGAGCCGGCTTGCCCACACCCGGGTCGCTTCGTTCTCCGCGGAAGCAAATAGCAGGCCGAGCTTGGTGAGGCGCCGGCGGATCGCCTCAGTGACGTTGTGTCGCACCGTGGCGTCGATGACGAGCCCCTGGTTCCGACGATCCTCCGGCACCAGCGCCACTCCGGCCGCCATGGCCGCCCGCGGCTGTTGTTTGGGGAGTTTGCGGCCGAACAGCTTGATCGTCCCCGATTCGTAGGGGTCGACGCCGAAGATCGCCCGGGCAACTTCGCTGCGCCCCGCGCCGACCAGGCCGGCAAGGGCAACGATTTCGCCGCCCCGGACGTTGAAACTGATGTCGTTGAACATTCCGGTCTGGGTGAGGTTCTCGACTTCCAGGACGACGTCGCGCGGGGTCGTTTCGATCTTGGGGAAGAGTTCGTTCACCTCGCGCCCGACCATCTGGGTGACCAACGCGTCGGAACTGGTGTCCTTGATCGGTGTGGTGTCGATATAGCTCCCGTCCCGCAGTACGGTGACGGTGTCACAGAGTTCGAAGATCTCCTCGAACCGGTGGGAGATGAATACCAGGCCCCGGTTCTCATCGCGCAGCGCACGAGCGATCGTGAACAGGCGTTCAACCTCGACCCCCGACAACGCGGCGGTGGGCTCGTCCATGATGAGCAGTTTCGCGTCGAGGGATACAGCTTTCGCGATCTCGATGACCTGTTGGTCGGCGATCGAGAGGCCCTCGGCGGGGCGATCGGGATCGATATCCACGCCGAGACGGTTGAACAGTTCAGTTGCTTCTTTCCGCATGGCGCCTCGGTCGATCCGACCGAACTTGGCTACGGGTTGGCGCCCCATGAAGATGTTCTCGGTGACCGACAGGTCGGGAAAGAGCGTCGGCTCCTGATAGATGACCGCGATTCCCGCGCTCTTCGATTCGGCTGTCGAGGTGAAATCCACCGGTTCGCCGTCGAAGATGAAATCCCCGGAATCGCGCTGATACAGCCCCGCGACGATCTTCACCAGTGTGGATTTGCCAGCGCCGTTCTCGCCGATGAGCGCGTGGATCGAACCGCGGTCGACAGAGAGAGACCCGGACCGTAGGGCTACGACGGAGCCAAAAGTCTTACGT
>JAJYRV010000131.1 GCA_021793935.1 Actinomycetes bacterium
CATGCTCAACGCGAAGTTGGAGACCGTGGGCCCGCAGGGCCCCGAGGCAATGCTGATGCAGCTCGCAAAAGTGGAGGAGTATCGGCCCATCGCGGCCTACGCGGTCGCGAGCCTCGCAGCGGGTGGCGACCTCGCGAACGAGCTGCTCGACGAAATGACCAGAATGACCGCAGAATTCCTTGCGGCAGGAGAAGAAGCAGGCACGATCAGGCCCAGCAGCGATGCACATGCCCGTGCCCGCTATCTCACCCTGACCGGTATGGGCATGCTGCTCCTGGAGTATCGCCGTCACTCCGCACTGCATCCGGACGATCCCGCCGGTGCCTTTGATGCAGCCGCGCAGGCAAGCATCGGGCCTGCCCTTGAACTCTTCACGCATGGTCTCTTTACCGACTCTCGCTACCTTTCCGCATACTCCGGTGCCTCGGTGCCCGAATCCTCTGGGGGTGTTTCATGACTGCCGCGATCGACATCGCTAACCTCGTCAAAACCTTCGGCCACGTCCGCGCCCTCGATGGCGTCGACCTCACCGTCGAGGTGGGGGAGGTGCACGGCTTCCTCGGCCCGAACGGTGCCGGTAAATCAACGACTATCCGGGTCCTGCTCGGCCTGCTCCGAGCCGATTCTGGCGACGTTACCGTGCTCGGTCGTGATCCCTGGGACGACGCGGTAGAGCTCCATAAACGGCTCGCCTACGTGCCCGGTGACGTCTCGCTCTGGCCCAACCTCACCGGTGGAGAGGCAATCGACCTCTTCGCCCGCCTGCGCGGCGGGTTCATCTCGCGGCGCAGGGATGAGCTGATCGAGCGCTTCGACCTTGACCCCACGAAGAAGGGCCGCACCTACTCGAAGGGGAACCGGCAGAAAGTGGCGATCATCGCCGCGCTCGCGTCCGATGTAGAGCTCCTACTCCTCGACGAGCCGACCGCGGGTCTTGACCCGCTCATGGAATCGATCTTCGCGGAAGTCATCACTGAGGAGCAGGCCCGCGACCGCACAGTGCTCCTCTCGAGCCACACCCTCGCCCAGGTGGAACGCCTCTGCGAGCGGATCTCCATCATTCGGCGCGGGAAAATCGTCGAATCCGGCTCTCTCACGCAGATGCGACACCTCACCCGGATCTCGGTTGACGCCGAAACCGACCGCCCCGTCGACCTCGGATCGTTGCCAGGAGTCCACGTCGTTCGCCGGGAGGACACCCGCATCGCCGTGGAGGTCGACACCGAGCACCTGGACGCCGTCGTCGGGCGCCTCCACAACGGCGGAATCCGAAGCCTCACCGCGCACCCGCCCACACTCGAACAGCTTTTCATGCGCCATTACGGGGAAGACATTGCTGCCTTGGATGAGGCGGGGCACGCCGTCGACACCTCCGAGGCGGCGCCTGGCGCTGGCAACGGTCGGCATCGGAGCAGGCCATGAGCGCCGTTGCGCCAACAATTCCCGGCAATGGTGGCTCCCAGCCGTTCGCCGGGCTGCGGGCGCTGCTGCGCTTCACCCTTCGACGAGACCGAATCCGTCTGCCGGTATGGATCCTCGGCCTCACCTCAGCGATAGCTGCGACGGCGGCGAGCTATCCCGGGATCTATGCCACGGCTGAGGAACGCCACGGCGCGTTGCTCACCATCAGCAACCCGGGCACCACCGCACTGGTCGGGGCCGTTTACGGCGAGGGTGATTACACGTACGGCATCATGGCGGGCCACCAGTTGCTCGCGATGACCACCGTCGTGGCCGCGTTGATGAGCATTTTCACTGTCGTCCGCCACACGCGCGCCGAAGAGGAGAGCGGGCGCGCGGAACTCGTACGCTCCAGCGTCGTTGGGCGGCACGCGAGCGCTACCACTGCCGTGCTCGTCGTGCTTGGCGCCAATGTCGCCCTCGCTCTGGCGCTCGCCCTCTCCCTCGGCGCGCTCGGGATCGAGACGGTCACCTGGGCGGGTTCGTTCCTCTACGGAGCGGCGACCGCCGGAGTGGGGCTCGTCTTTGCTGGAATCGCCGCGATCACCGTGCAGCTCACGGAAAGTGCCCGCTCGGCTTCATCGCTTGCGGGCCTGACGCTCGCGGCTGCTTACGCGTTGCGGGCGATCGGCGACGTATCGGAGAACGGTCTCTCGTGGGCCTCGCCGATCGGCTGGGCGCAAGCGACGGAAACGTATTACCGCAACAACTGGGCACCGGTTATTCTGCTCATTCTGACCGCGGCGGTATTGGTGGCGGTCGCGGCGCCGCTGAGCAAGCGCCGCGACGTCGGCGCAGGCCTCTTCGGTACACGGCCCGGTCCCGCCCGCGCTGGCGCCGGGCTGCGCGGTGCGTTCGGACTCGCGTGGCGGCTCAATCGCGCCGGGATGCTCGGATGGGCGGTCGCGCTGTTCATTTTTGGACTCGCCTACGGGCCCGTGCTGTCGGAGGCCGACTCATTCCTCAAGGACCTGCCCATCATGGCGGAGTTCCTCCCAGAGCTCGATGCGGGAGGAGCGGAGCTGTTCGGCTCCTTGGTGATCGCCATCGCCGCGATCTTATGCGCGGTTCCCACAACACAAGTGCTCTTGCGCCTGCGTGCTGAAGAAACGGCGGGTCGAGCAAGTCCCCTGTTGGCGACCCCGGTCTCGCGGCCGGGATGGGCGCTGCGTTCCGCGGCGCTCGCTGTGCTCACGGCTGCCCTCACCCTCACCCTCTTCGGAATAGGGATGGGCCTCGGAGCGGGATTATCCATGTCGCAGATGAGTTGGGTCGGCAACAGCCTCGTCGCGTCGCTGAACTACCTGCCGGCGATTCTCGTGGTCGCCGGTCTCGCCCTCTTCTTCGTCGGCTTCTTCCCACGGGCAGCTGGCACCGCCTGGGTCGCGGTGGTCTATGCCGTGTTCGTCATGTACTTCGGTGGGTTGCTGGACCTTCCGCAGTGGGCGATGAACATCTCCCCGTTCAATCACGTGCCGCAATTGCCCGCGGCGGACTTCAACCCGGTACCGCTGGTGTGGCTCACTCTCATCGCGAGTGCGCTCGGCGGTGCTGGAGTGCTCGGCCTGCGGCGCAGAGACATCGAGGCTTAAGCCGCCCGGGCTACAACGTCGGTGCGGCGAGCACCGCCGCCTCGGCGGCCTCGAACATATTCTGCGAATAGACCACGTGCAGGTGACCGGCCGCAGCAGGAATGACGAGCGAGTTGAGATCGTCCACGAGGTCCTGCGGATGCTTGACGTTCTCGTTATGCCGCCCCGCGTTGAGTTTGGTGACGACGTTGAGCGCCTCGGACTCCTGGAGACGCTCCGCGTACGGATGCGCTTCGGCGGGTAACTCGGGAATCGGCACAGACATGAGCACCCGACGCGGCAGGGAGACCCCGCCGTCGAGGATCCGCCACCAAAGGTAGGGAAGGCTGGAATTCAACACGATCGCCGCGTGCCGCCGATCGTCGTCGGAACGGAAATAAAGGACGGATTTGGAGCGGCGGTCGAGGGGGCGGTAGGTCGCGGAGATGTAATACCGCGGCGTTGTGGCAACAGTGAGGGGAAAGGGAGTCTCGTGCTCGACCAGGAGATCGGCGAGCGTTCGGGGCGTCGAGATGATCGAATCCCAGAACGCCTCGAGACCCGGCGCGAGTTTGGCCCACTCCCCATGGGGCCCTAGCCGCCGCGGGGCGAGGAAATCGTGGCAACGGGAGAACATTTCCTCTCGCGACGCGGTATTCCACCGGAGGATCGGGGTGACTCGCCACTCGCGCATCTGCGGGGCACTCACAGTGACGGCGGCGCGTACGAAGTTCGTCTTCGAGGTGTTGTTCGACCCGAACTTGTAACCCCGGAAGAGGGTGTCGGGGACGTTATCGAAAACGTAGACGTCCCCGCCGGTGGTGCCCTCCTCGATGACGTCCCGAAGCGACCGAAACTTCGGGATCGAGAGATAGGAGGCGGGGGTGACGGCGATGAAACCCTGGGAGGCGTGGACGATGCGTTCGAGAAAATATGCGAACAGGTCGCGGGTTTCGCTGGTGCGATACCCCGCTTTTCGAGGAGCCCGGGCGTAGGGAGGGTTGAGGATCGCAAAATCAAATTTCGGAAGCGCTTTACTGCTGAGGAAATCGCGTCGGTGCGAGCGGCTTCGGAGCGCCTCGACCGCCTCATGATCGCCCTCGGCGGCAAAGTCAGCGGCGATGAGCGCGACCGCCGTCCTCAATGCCGTCTCGTCGCGATCGAGGAGGATCAGGTGTTCGCGAACGAACTCGGCCGGAGACTCCTGAACCGAGGCGAGGTGCCAGGAAAGATTTCCCACTCCGCAGCACGGGTCCAGCCATCTCCCGGAGGGAAAACTGGTGGCGTGGCGGGCCATGAACTGCGAGGCGTCGTCCGGGGTGAAGTACTGGCCCGCATCCCGCCGCTGCCCTCGATCCAAGCTCGCCAGCAGTGCCTCATAACACACGCCGATCTCGCCGATAGTGAGCCCCGCGAGCACATCGCTCGGCCCCATCTCCACGCCCAACACGCTCTCGAGCGCTCCCGCGAGATCCGGCCGAGCCGAGACGGTGCGCCGGGCAACCGCTGCTAACCAATTCCGGCGGGTCTCGGATTTATTCGGCGCGAGTAACGTTCTGACGACCCTCGTCACTGCAGAGGCAGAGAACGGCGGGTTTGCCTCGACAGCCAGCAGGCTTGTGCTCATGTATCAGGGGCCTTTCCGGGTCGAGGGCAACGGTCGCGTTAGAAGTACTTTAGCTGTTAGCTATTTTTGCTTCGAATCAGGGGCGTGGAGCTGTGCGGGAAGCAGCACGGCCGGCACATCTCCACGAGCACAAAGCTACGGGTAGCCACTGACATTGCCGGTGAGCACTAGGATCGACGCGAGCGAAAGGATATGAAAATGGCGGGTGACATTACGATTCTTCACAACCCCCGCTGCTCGACCTCCCGGTTCGCTGTGCAGGCGGCGGAGGACGCGGGCGCGGGGGCGCAGGTGCGGAACTACCTCAACGATCCCCTTACGGAATCCGAGTGGTTGGAGGTGCTTGCGATACTTGAGGGTGAACCCACCGAACTCGTGCGGCGGGATCAGAACTTCAAAGCCTCTGGTCTTGGTGACGGTGACGTCGCCACTGCAGAGCAGGTCGCCAAAGTGCTCGCCGAGAACCCTGCCCTCGCTCAGCGCCCGGTACTGATCCGCGGCGGGCGTGCGATTATCGGGCGCCCCAAATCCGCAGTTGCGCCCTTCCTGGCATGAGCCGCACCTGGGTAGCACGCGTGGGTCGGCGGTGAGCGCGTATCCTGAGCCGGGAACGGAGATCGCCTGAGTGGGAGCGCGACCGAGGGGGAGCAATGAGCAAGATCTTCACGATGAGCGTGAGCAAGGTGTATCCGCTGTACCTGCAAAAACTCGAACGCAAAGGTCGCACAAAAGCGGAACTCGATACGGTGATCACCTGGCTCACAGGTTTGAGCGACGCGGACGTCGCCGAACACCTTGCCGCAGGAACCACCTTCGAAGACTTTTTCGCAGCCGCGTCGCTCAACCCGAGCGCTGCGAAAATCACCGGAGTCATCTGTGGAGTGCGAGTTGAAGAGGTGGCGGACCCCTTGATGCAGCAGATCCGCTACCTCGACAAACTCGTGGACGAACTTGCGCGGGGCAAGTCCCTGGAGAAGGTGCTTCGCGAGGGATAAGCCCCAGCCGGGCCCGGTGCGGCAGCCAGCAGCCTAGTCTTTGCTGGGGTAGGAGAGGTATTTGCCATCGAAGGTGACGACGATTCGGTCACCTGCCGGGTCCTCGCGCCGGGAGACATCGATGTTGAAATCGATGGCGCTCATGATGCCGTCGCCGAAATCCTCGTGGATCGCTTCCTTGATCGCCGAGCCGTAGACCGCGAGCGCTTCGGTGAACCGATAGATCGTCGGGTCGTGCGCCATCTCCCCAAGGCCGCCGCGGTACGGCTGCCGCTGCAGCGCCCGCACCGTTTCCTCATCGAGATCGAGGAGCTCCCCTACTCGGGTGGCTGCCGCTTCAGGCACGGGATGATTTCCCAGCAGCGCGGAAATGGTCCACTCCCGCGGTCGGTCGATCGCCTCGGCGATATCCGCCCACGTCAAGCCCGCGCGTTCCTTAG
>JAJYRV010000132.1 GCA_021793935.1 Actinomycetes bacterium
GAGGAACGCCATGATGAGGATCGCAAGCAGCGGCCACAGCAGGTAGAACTGTTCCTCAACGGCGAGGGACCAGAAGTTCATGAACAGGTTCGGGGTGGCGGCTTCGAAGTAGTCGGCGCCGACGGAGATCTCCACCCAGTTGTTGGAGAAGGTGAGCGCGCCCAGGATGTGCCGGCCGATCCCGAGGAGGAGGTCACCGCCGGCGAAGAACGCCGCGACGGTGGAGATCGTGACGACGGTGAACAACGCGGGCAGCAGCCGCCGCGCCCGGCGCACCCAGAACCGGGGGAGGTCGATCTTCCCGTTCTTGTTGAGTTCGCGTACGAGCAGCGTGGTGATGAGGAACCCGGAGATGACGAAGAAGACGTCGACGCCGATGAAGCCGCCCGGGAGGATATCGGGGCGCAGGTGGAAGATGAGGACGGCGACGATCGCGAGCGCGCGCCACCCGTCGAGGCCTTCGATCCACCACCGGGCGCGGCCGGAGGTGGGGGCTTGCGGCGCCGTTCGGGTGGATTCGCCCGTGTTGCGGCTCCGCGCGCGTGTGGGCGCTGGGGTGTGAGCGGTCATCCCACCTCCTCCGGCGATGCCGCGGGAACTACCGGTCCCTCGTCGATGAGGTCAGTGTAAGGATGCGCGCCGACATTTCCGGGGAGCACGCCCGGAGTTTCGGCGAAATCGCGCTGCGGAAAGGCGACCGGCCCGGAGCGTGGGGCTAGAGTTTCGTGACCGGGGTGTAGCGCAGCAGGAGTCGCTTGATCGCGCCATCGCCGAAGTCGATGTGCGCCACCGCGTTGGGCGTGCCGGGCTTTTCCATGTTCACGACCCGGCCCATTCCGTAGGAGTCGTGGGTGACCCGATCACCGATGTCCAGGCTCGGCACGTCCTTGCGCGGGGTCGCCGAGCCGAAGGAGGGCGCGCCGCCGGAGGACCGGACGCTTCGGGGCCCTGCGCCCTCCGTGTATCCGCCGTAGCCCGAGCGCGGGCTTCGCGGCCCGGTGGAGCGGGTGTAGGCGCCGGCCTGGCGCAGCGTGGCCATCGCGGATTCGCTGCGCTCCCATTCGATGAGTTCCTCGGGGATGTCGGCGAGGAAGCGCGAGGCGGGCAGTTCGTTCGGAACGCCCCAGGTGGTGCGCACCGCCGCCCGGGTGAGGTAGAGGCGCTCCCGGGCGCGGGTGAGGGCGACGTAGGCGAGCCGTCGTTCCTCGGCGAGCTCCTTGTGCTCCCCGAGCGAGCGGGCGTGGGGGAAGGTGCCGTCTTCCAGCCCGGTGACGAATACGCAGGCGAATTCCAGCCCTTTCGCCGTATGCACGGTCATGAGCGTGACCATCCCGGAATCGTCGTCGGGAATCTGATCGGAATCGGCGACGAGAGCGACCCGCTCGAGGAAGTCACCGAGGTCTGCCTCGGGGTTTTCGTCGGCGAATTCTTGGGCGACGGCGTGGAGTTCGGCGAGGTTCTCCACGCGGGAGGCGTCCTGGGGGTCGGTGGATTCGCGCAGGTTCGCGAGGTATCCGGAGGCGTCGAGCGCCTCGTCGAGAATCTCCGCGGCGTTCGCCCCGCTGGCGAGCAGTTCGCGCAGGCCGGCGAACATCTTCTGGAACGCGCCGAGGGCGTTGATCGCCCGAGATCCCAGCCCGATGACGTTATCGAGATCCTCCAACGCCGCGCCGAAGCTCAGGTTGTGGCGCTCGGCGTGGGCGGCGACCATCGACTCCGATTGCGCCCCGATCCCGCGTTTGGGTTCGTTGATGATCCGGCGCAGGTTCACCGAGTCGTCGGGGTTCGCGATCGCTCGGAGGTAGGCGAGGGCGTCCTTGATCTCTTTGCGTTCGTAGAACCGGGTGCCCCCGACCACGCGGTAGGGCAGGCCGCGGCGGATGAGCACCTCCTCCAGCGCCCGCGATTGGGCGTTGGTGCGGTAGAAGATGGCGACGTCCTTCGGCTGGGCATGACCGTCGTCGATAAGCCGATCGATCTCCTCGCCGATGTACCTGGCTTCGTCGTGCTCGGTGTCCGCGACGTACCCGGTGAGCGGTGCGCCCGCACCGAGATCGGTCCAGAGGTTCTTCGCTGCGCGCCCTTCGTTGCGTTCGATGACGGCGTTCGCGGCGGAGAGGATGTTCTGGGTGGAGCGGTAGTTCTGCTCGAGCAGGATCGTGCGCGCCTCGGGATAGTCCTTCTCGAACTCGATGATGTTCCGGATCGTCGCGCCGCGGAAGGCGTAGATCGACTGGTCCGCATCCCCCACGACCGTGAGTTCCGCCGGTGGGAGCGACGGCGCCTGGTCCCCGTGCGCCGGGTTCTCGCCGCGCTCCCCGCGCTCGCCGGAGTGCTCGTAGCCGACGAGTTCGCGCACGAGCACGTACTGGGCGTGGTTGGTGTCCTGGTATTCGTCGACGAGGACGTGCCGGAAGCGCCGTCGATAATGCTCCGCGATGTCCGGGAAGGCTTGGAGCATCGTCACGGTCATCATGATGATGTCGTCGAAGTCCAGCGCGTGGGCCTCGCGCAGCCGCTGCTGATAGCGGGTGTAGGCCTGGGCGAGGTTCTGCTCGAACGGGTTGTTCTCGCCGACGGTTTTCGCGTAGTCATCGGGGTCGATGAGCTCGTTCTTCAGGTCGGAGACCTTGCGGGAGAAGACCTTCGGGTTGAAGCGCTTGGGATCGAGGTCGAGTTCCCGGCACACGAGGGTCATGAGGCGCTGGGCATCGGCGGCGTCGTAGATGGAGAAACTGGAGCGCAGCCCGAGGTTCTTCGCCTCGCGGCGCAGGATCCGGACGCAGGCGGAGTGGAAGGTGGATACCCACATCGCCCGGGCGCGGGGGCCGACGAGCTCTTCGACGCGCTCGCGCATCTCCGCGGCGGCCTTATTCGTGAAGGTGATCGCGAGGATCTGCCCCGGCAGCGCGCGGCCCGTTGCGAGCAGATAGGCGATCCGGTGGGTGAGCACCCGGGTCTTTCCGGAGCCGGCACCGGCGATGATGAGCAGTTGCCCGCCGTCGTAGGTGACGGCTTGTTCTTGTTGCGGGTTGAGGCCGTCGGTGAGTTCGCTTGCGTCCGGGTGGGAGGCGGTTTCGTCCCACCCGTTTCGGCCCTCGCCCCACTGCAAACTGGGCAGGCTCGTCGCTTCGCGCCGCTGGTCCGGCAAAGGCAGGTCATCAAACAAGGAAGTCATCGCTGCCCTAGCATACGCGCCTCCCCCGACACGACGAGCGGGCCGCCCACAGGGTCAGGAGCGGCGCCGGTTATCAGAGCGATTTCGACGTGCGGTGCGATCTAGACGTGCGGGGATCCCCACAGGACCGCGATGGCAACATTGACGACGACGAGGCCGGCGATCCCGCCGAGGTACCCGGCCGTCACCTTCTTCTCGTCTCGTTGGCCGAGGATCACCATGGCGGTCACGACCAACGTGATGAGGAGCTTGATGCCGATCTTCATGTGGTTAACCGTGCCATCGCCCATCTCTGCGAGCCCGACGATCAGGATCCCAGAAATAAGCGCGGTGAGGACCCCGTGGAGCATGCCCTTGGCGACCTGGGGATTGCGCATGTTCGCGAGCGCTGAACCGAGCACCATCGCCCAACCGATGAGGTGGAGGACGATGAGAATTCCGTTAACGATACTCATACAGCGCACGCTATCGGCTGCGCCTGGAAACTTCCTGACTAGGCGTCACAATTCTGGCGTGGTCGTGGGAACAATCACACGATTCGCGGTGGCCGCGGCTGCCCCGCCGGGCCCGTCCCTGACAGAGCACTGCTGCCCCGCGCCCTCGATGTCAGAGGCTCGAGGCAAACTGAGGATCGAAAGCACTGCGCGACGCAGAACCCCTCAGGGTCCGAACCGCTCCACTTCGTTATCTGTTCGTTATCGAACTGCTCTAGCGATAGCACATCCGTTCTACTATACTGGGGGCAGAAGCAATCCAACGAAGGACGCACCATGGCCGCCCAGCCCCTCCCCTTTCCCGAAGACGGCGAGCTCGCCGCTTCGCAGGGGCTGCGCACGCTCGAGAGCGGTGACGACGCAGCGCCAGCGGCAACCGCCCCGCTGAACCGCCTTTTGGCCGTCAACGAGGAACTCAAAGCGCTTGCCGCTCTCGATTGGGCCGCGCATGTAGATGCGAATGCCAAGGAAGCGGTGCAAGGGCTGGAGCAGATCTTCCGCAGCGCCACCGCGATCCAGGTCAGCGTCCTCGGCGCGGCAGAAACCAGCGGCAAGTGGGCGCTCGATGGGCAACGGAACTTCGACTCGTGGGTTTCTAGCCAGACGGGGACTACCCGGGGCACCGCGGGGAGAGCGGTAAAACTCTCCAAGACGCTGCAGGATGACCTACCCGCTACTCGAAAGGCGCTGGCAGAAGGCTCCATCAGTTCCGATCACGCGCAGATCATCGCGCGCCGTTGCACGAAGACGGATAAGCATCGCAAACGACTCGCCGACCCGCGCCAAGGAGAGCAATTCCTTATCGATCACGCGAAGCAGATGGACGCGGGAAAGTTCTCAAAAGTCGCGCACGCGTGGGCGATCGAGTCGGACCCCAAAGCGGCGGAACGCCAGTGGCGCCAAGAGTCGGCGAAGGAAGAATTCACCCTCGCACCGGTGGAAGACGGCTTTCACCTCGCGGGCTGGCTCAATCCGGTCAACGGAGCCCTGCTTCAGGAAGCCCTCTCCTCACACATGGGGCGCAAGGCCGCCGACGACCTCCGCCCGATCAATGAACGCCGGGCCGAGGGGCTGATCTCTCTTGCTGCGCAATCGCTGGATTCGGGCGTGAAGATGCCCAGCGCCCGGATCCGCCCTCATCTGACCGTGACGATGGAGTACGACACGATCGAACGTCTCGTACACGCCAGTGGGCCCCTCGCCCCGCGATCCGAGCGAAGCTGCGACGGCCCCGAACCATTCGACGAAGGGCTGTGGGCCCAGCAGTGGCGTCCCGGTGACGACCACGTCATCTCCACCACGCTCGATTATTCGAAACTTGAAGGCACCGCTCCGGCCACGCTGCCCGACGGCACGCCGATTCCACACGGAGTGCTCGCAAAGATTGCCTGCGACTCCATGCTCACCCGAGTCGTTTTCGGTGCCGAATCCACCGTTCTTGATGCCGGGCGCGAGGAGCGCATCTTCCCGGCCAACCAAGTGCGGGCCATCATCGCTCGAGACCGGACGTGTCGATATCCCGGCTGCGATGCGGGCCCCGGGTTCGGCGAGATCCACCATTCATTGAGTTGGGCGAAACATAACGGAACCACGCACGTGGATCTAGGGATTTTGCTCTGCTACTTCCACCATGGTCTCGTTCACGAGCGAGATATCGCGATCACGCGAAAACGCGGCGAATGGGTATTCACTACGCGACATGGAAAAACGATACATCCCCCTGGTCACCGGCCACCGGAGGAGGGCGATCCGTTCAGCGTTCTCTCCGCACCCGGATCTGACTCCGAGTCCTGGTCTGAGACGGCCGGAAATCGCGAGGTCCTTGCCGACCCAGAGCGATTATCGAGGATGCCGGCGCAGGAGCCGGGCGCGCAGTGGGAGCAGCCAGGGCTCTACTCGTGTGGCCCGCCACCGTTCTGAGCTCCCTACCCTGCCTCGGGTTCCAACTGCTCTAGGTGGATACCTTCGACGTCTTCGCAGCGAATCATGCGCCGCGGCCCGAACGCTTGCCGAAGCGCGAGGAAACCTGGATGCGGCTCGAAGCAGAACCGGAAGCTGCGAAATACCATCGGCCCCAGGGGCACCGAGAGCCGTCAGCAACCGCCGTTGCTCATTGGTTGGGATCACCGGTCGGTTTACCGGGCATCAGCACACCCTGACTCTGATCCTTTGCCGCCCGGTACGCCGCGCGAGCATGAGCGATCACGCTAGCCCAGCTGCCCTCCTCGCTCGTTGCCGCCGCGGGGTGCGCGATGGCGCGCACGGAGGATTCGTGCGCCGCTGCCGTCAACGCCGCGGCCAGCTCCGCCGCGCCCTCGACCACGGTGGCGGTGTCGGCGCCGCTGGTGTTGGAGAAGGCCAGCACGTCGATTCCTGCGGCACGGGCACCCGCGGCGTGCGG
>JAJYRV010000133.1 GCA_021793935.1 Actinomycetes bacterium
AGGACTACCCGGCCTTTGAGTCCTACAGGTTCTGGTTCCCGTTCGACGAGGAAGGCCGGGAAGGTACCTCCACGCTCGCGTCGGTGGACCTCACGGTCGTGTCCGGAGGGAAGGTAGCTGTGCTGGGCGGGGATGCTCGCGGCTGGTCGAAGGGTTTCGGTGCTACCTGGGAAAGAGGCGCTCAATAACGTCATGGTGAAAATGAATCGCGTGGCAGCGGGCTCGGCGCTTATCGCCGTCGTCGGCCTCGTAGCGTCGTGCAGTTCTGTCCCGGTCGGAAGATCTACGGGAGTCGGCCCGACTCCCGATCCGTACACGGGAATCGAATGGAGCGTCCGAGAGCTCGCTACCACCGGTACTGATCACGAGTTCGATGAACACACTGGCGAGGTGTTCTTCGGGCCGGAGCCCTCGACCCGCATGAAGTCCGGGGACGGCGCGGCAGTCCCCGACAGCGCCGAGGAAATCTTCGAGGCAAGTTTGCAGGACGCGAGGGAGAACTATTGCGACGAGTACATCGACCCGTCGGCTTCGGAGCTGCTATGGTTCCAAGGCCTCACGATCTCAAAGGTGCTACTCCACTCGGCCAGGGCCGCGGTCGCGGAGCGCTACTCCGAAGAACTTACCGAGGCAATTCGCGAGACCGAGACCTGGCTCGACGAGAACGGTTTCTCGCTTCCGCCACCGCCGGGTAAAGACGTGAGCGAAGCTCTCGATGAGCGGTTCAATGCTAAAGCCGAGCATTGGGAGGAGCATTACTCCCACCTAGCAGAAGAGCACACGAAAGCGGAGATGCAGGAAGTGCGCTTCCACGTCGAACTCTATTCCGAAGAGGGCGTGCGTGAAGCGCAAGAGGCACTCGTGGACTACTGCGATATCTCGCTCCCTGAGGATTACACGTTTCCAACGCCGGAAGAGCTTGATATCCACTTACTCACGCCGTAGCGCACATACTTCTATCCGGAGTTGGCAACAGCGGTACACCCCCGGATCTGCGGTCCCTACCCTTCGAAGGCGCTCTGCATGCACCGCATCGCCGCGAGAGTTTTCGGCACGCCGATGTAGGGCATCAGGTGCACGAAGCATTCCGCGACTTCCTCCTTAGTCATTCCCGCCACCTCGACGGCCGTGCGAATATGGCCTGTGAGTTGGGGTTCGGTGCCGCCCATCGCTGCGAGCGCAGCCATGTTCAACATCTGCCGGTCCCGCAGTTCGAGTCCTGGCCGCTGATAAGTTCCACCAAAGACGGCTCCGACGACCCAATCCGAGGCACCGGGCGCGAACTCGTCCAGCTGCTGCTTCCAGGCCGCAGCCCCGTCAGGAGACTGGGTCTCTTCGACAAACTGATTGCCCTTGTCCATGCTCAGTTCCACAGCGTCCTCCTGAAAATAGCTAACCGGTTACTCGCCGTCACCGGCGGTGCTCCAGCGCCGCCGATACTCGAGCACCTGACCTACTGTAGTCAGTTCAGATTCTTAACGCCTCTAATCTCGCTGCTGCGAGTCCTGAATCGGGCAATGGCATACTCGGCACCCTAGAAGAACACCTCGTGGTCAACCGGAGCGGTCCGTGAGATCAACTGTCCAGCACGGTAGGACCCGACGACGGGCGCGTTGAAGCTGAGTGCCTCGTACCAGGTGGGGGCGTCAAAGATGACGAAGTCTGCTCGGTTGCCAACTTGGATACCGTACTCGGTCAGATTCAATGTACGGGCAGCGTTATGTGTGATGAACCTGTAGGAGTCGACGATCTGCTGGTGCCCCATCATTTGCGTCACATGCAGCCCATTGAAAACCACGTCGCGCAGATTACCGGTTCCTAACGGGTTCCACGGATCTACAATGTCGTCCTGACCGAAGCTCACGTTCAGGCCAGCTGCCGTCAGTTCAGCGACCCTGGTGACCCCTCGACGCTTGGGGTAGGTATCAGTACGGGCTTGGAGGTGAGTATTGACGAGCGGGTTAGAGACAAAGTTGATCCCGCTCAGGGTCAACACCCGCATCAGCCGATTGACGTAGGCGTTGTTGTAGGAATGCATCGCTGTGGTGTGACTAGCGGTGACGCGCGAACCGAGCTGGTTCTCGTAAGCGAGGGTTGCCAGAGTTTCAAGACCTCGGGACGCCTCGTCGTCGATCTCGTCGCAGTGCACATCGATCAGTAAGTCAAACTCCTGCGCAAGGTCGACCGCGTAATGCAGGGAGCTCACCGAGTACTCGCGAGTGAACTCGAAGTGCGGGATCGCGCCTATCACGTCCACCCCCATTTGAGCAGCCTTACGCATGAGTCCCCTACCGTCTGGGAAAGATTCAATACCCTCTTGTGGGAAAGCGACCAGTTGAAGTGTGACGACGTCTGCTAGCTCTTCGCGAAGTTCCAGCAGAGCGCGTAGTGCCGTGAGGTCTGGGTCGGTCACGTCAACGTGCGTGCGGACATACTGCACGCCGAACCGGGCCTGCTGCCGAACTGCGCGGCCAGCCCGATCCTTCACGTCGCTGACACTCAGGTCAGCTTTGCGTTCGCCCCACACCTCGATGCCCTCGAACAAGGTTCCTGACTCGTTCCAACGTGGTTGCCCGGCGGTGAGAGCAGAATCCAGGTGCACGTGAGACTCGATGATGGGCGGCAGGCACAACCGCCCACCACCCTCCACAACCGTCTCGTCCTCCGCCGCCACCAAGTCCGGTCCGATTTCAGCGAACTTTCCATCCCTGATCCGGATGTCAACAGCCATCGGATCATTCTCTACATGGACATTAGTGACCAGCAGGTTCATCAATTTCTCCTCATCAGACTATGGGTTCTTCTGCTGCGGGATCGGTTACCTCACGTTCATTGCGGCTCGTCTTAGATTCGAAACGGCGACCGATAAAGTAGCAGATCCACGCGACCAGGATGGCGTTGATCGCACCGATTCCTACAGGAATGAACCAACCCGCCAAGCCACCAGCGACGATACCCGCAAGCCCTCCGATCACGACGTTGCGCTGCGGGGGTCTCGCCGAATCGTAAGCGCGCCGGTTGGTCACATAATCCGCGATGATGATGGCGCCAATCGGAGGCAGAGTAGCGTTGAGGAAGTTCAGCCAACCGATGAAGTTGTCGTATAACCAGAGCGATCCGATGGTACCGATTGCCCCAGCGATGAGCACCAGCGGCTTCTTGTTGATCTTGGTGACGTTCGCATATCCCAGACCGGTGGTGTAAAGGGCGTTGTTATTGGTCGTCCAGATATTCGCGCCGAGAACGATCAGCGCGGGGATCGCTAACCCCTGCGCGATCATCACGTAGAAGATGTCGTCCTCACCGGTGAAGGCACCGCCAACCGCACCGAAACTGAACATCAGCGTGTTGCCAAGAAAGAATGCAACCACGGTGGTGATCACGGCTGAGAGCGGGGTACGAGCAAAGCGCGTGAAGTTCGGCGTGGCAGTTCCGCCGGAAACAAAAGATCCGATCACCAATCCGATACCGACCACGAGTGGCATTCCGGTGGAGGCACTGAACACAGCATCAGCGCCACCGCCTTCGCTGATTGCGGCGAACATGGAATAGCTCCCCAGTCCGGCGATGAGCGGAACGGAGACGAAACTGACGATTTCAATTGCCTTGATTCCGAAATACGCTGAACCGGTCATCAGCGCACCGGCAATGATCACAATGACCCACGGGCTGATGTCGAACATCTCCGCCGTGGGTCGGGCGAACATGGCCACTCCCACGCCGAACCATCCCATCTGCGTCAGTGCGATGAGGAAGGACGGCACGTAGGAACCCTTCGAACCGAAGGCACGCTGCGCGAGGAGGTCAAATCCCATCCCCGTCTTGGCGCCCATGAACCCCAGCGCTCCGGTATAAGCACCAAGGATGAGGCCGCCGATCAATACCGCCCACAAATAGTTGGCGTAATCCAGTCCGTTGCCGAGATTAGCTCCAACGCTCATCGACGCAGAGAAGAACGTGAATCCAAGCATGACGAAGCCGACGGACCAAAAGCTTCGCCGTGCTCGCAGGGGTACGGGCTCGAAAGAAAAGTCGATATCGTGAACCGGTTCGGGTTTAGTCGTCATTGGCTGATTCCGTCGCTAGATCTTTCCCGCCGCGGGGATTACGGCGGGTCGGCGCTCACTGCAGTGATGCGGGCTTGGCACTACTTCATGCCAAGCCGCGGTTCAGGTTGATTCAAGAAGCATATCCGCTTCGCGGGCTCGCGGGGAGATTTCACAACTTCCGCCGGACGGGCTCACGGAGGGCACCTCGACCGGCCCGACCGAGTAATTGTCGACAGAAAAACCGGTATATTTCCGGCTTCACGGAGCCACCTGCGAGACTCGAACTCGCGACCTACTGTTTACAAGACAGTTGCTCTACCAACTGAGCTAAGGTGGCAGCCCCGGACTTTCACCGGGCCAGGGGCAGGTCACTCGAACCTGCCCACTGGGTATTGTGCCAGAGGTTCGGCGCCGACGAGAAACTCGGTCAGCCGCCGACTCGTTCGGTTAGGGCGCCAGGAACGGTCCAGTCGAAGGAGTCGTCGACCTTGCCGTCAAAAGCGACCGAGGGGGTCGCCTTCATCCCGTCCCGCTGCGCCTGCTGGCGGGCGGTGTCCACCCATTCGATGTATGCGCCTTCAGGAAATTTCGCGGTGACGTCCCCGCTGACCCCGACCGACTCAGCGATCTCACCGAGCTCTTCGTCGGTGTACCCCTCGGCACCGGGCTGGTTGGCGAACAGCGCCTCCATGAAGTCAAGGGCGTGCTCGGGGGAGTTCTCGACGACTTCGACGAACGCGTTCGCTGCCCGCGTGGAGTAGCCGGTGAGGTTTCCGGAGCTGTCGAGGATGTTCACGGGGTGGTACACAATCGTTGCCGTGCCACTCTCAGCGAGCTCGCGGATCTCATCGGCGTTCGCCTCGTCGAACGCTGCGCAGGCGGGGCACAGGAAGTCCGCGTACACACCGATGGTCGGAGCGTCGTCATTCTCCACCCCCGCCGTTGCTTCGGGACCACCGAACGGGATTCCGCCATGTAGATCAGCGCTTGCCGGCGTCGCGCCTTCGAAATCGCTGAGGACGGTTTTCTGCGATTCCTTCACGAGCATGTATCCCACACCCACGAGGGCGAGCACGACGACGGCGATTACCCCGATGAGGATGTTCCGGGTCCGGTTATCGCTCGTCGCCTGCTTTGCCGCGATACGCTCGGCTTCCTTCCGGGCGGTCTCGCGCCGATTGACATTCTTTTTAGACATTACAGATGCTTTCTACAGTTCCGGGTGATGGCATTCCTTTGTGCAGCGCACTGGTTCACAGCGCTGCGGCTACCCTGGGCGGCCCCCGCCGCCACGGTACCCGGATACTGAGGTATTGCCCGACGCGCTGGGCGGTGGAAACGGGAGAGAGCCGGAAATTCAACGGGCTCTTCGCCGTCGGCAATAGCGGTGCGATGAGCCGGGCAACCGCTTCGGCGAACCGGTGCACCCACTCCGCGGCCTGAGTTCCGAGCGCTGCCACGAGCACGTGAACGAGCGTGGTGAGGATCGCAACGGCAAGAAGGAACGCCATCGCGGAGTCGATGGCTTCCGGCAGACCGACCGTTGCCGACGGGCAGGACGGCACCGCGCGCATCATCGCCCCGTGTGTCGCGAGAAAACCCACGACCCCGTGTGCTCGGACGCAACCGCCGACCCCGGCCCCACTCGCGAGCGCGTAGGCGATCACGGGCCATGCCCCTACGCCTGCGGCGACGAAAGCCCCTGGGCGGGCAAGGAAGCGCGGCACGGTTTTCACCTCGTTAGGATACTCCGGAAAAATCAACGCGGGGTGGTTCCGGCAGCGGCGCCCACGTGAGTGAACCATCGGCGAGGGCGAGCATGGCAACAACGAGGATCCCTGCGATGACGAGCCACACGCCGGTGGCTTTCGCTCCGCCGACACCAAGGATCATTCGGGTTCCTTCCCGGGAGTAGGAGGACGGCGGCAGCCACCAGAACACGAAGGTCACCAACGCGATCGCGGCCGGCGCGGCGAGGAACGCATCGGCTTGGGATACGAGGATCCAGCCCACTGCTCCGA
>JAJYRV010000134.1 GCA_021793935.1 Actinomycetes bacterium
CTGCAGCGCCGCGACCTCCTGCCCGCCTCCTCTTTAGCCTTCGTCCGCCTCACCGTGCCGGTGGGAATCATTAACGACACGGTCCTTCTCGCGGTCGGGAGCGACTTCGCCAAAGAGTTCCTGGAAACGCGGGTGCGCGAACCGCTCAACGCGGCCTTGAGCGATGCGGTCGGCCAAGAGGTGCGTTTCGCCGTCACCGTCGATCCCAGTCTGGACGACAACGTTGTTGACCCGCCGCCCCCCGCCCCGCAGGGGCGCCCCGACGAGGATCACCCACCGGAGCCCGAGCCCGCCCCGGCGCCGCGCGCGCAAGCCCCGCCCCCGCTTCGGGAACCCGAGCCCGCGCTACCGGAGGCCGCTCCCACCGCCGTCACTAATGACGCTCTGGGGGTGGTCGACCCCCACGCGCGGCTCAACCCCAACTACACGTTCGAAACCTTCGTCATCGGCGCCTCGAACCGGTTCGCCCACGCAGCTGCGACCGCCGTCGCCGAGGCGCCCGCCCGCGCTTACAATCCGTTGTTCATCTACGGGCAATCGGGGCTCGGAAAGACTCACCTGCTGCACGCGATCGGTCACTACGCCCAGAACCTCTACCCAGGGGTGCAGGTCCGGTACGTGATGAGCGAGGAATTCACCAACGACTTCATCAACTCGATTCGGGATGACAAAGCCGAGGAGTTCCAACGCCGATATCGGGAGGTGGATGTTCTCCTCATCGACGACATCCAGTTCCTGCAAGGCAAAGAGCAAACGATGGAAGAGTTCTTCCACACGTTCAATACGCTCCACAACGATTCCAAGCAGGTGGTGATCACCTCCGATCTTCCGCCCAAGCAGCTCAACGGGTTCGAGGATCGGATGCGGTCGAGGTTCGAGTGGGGTCTCCTCACGGACGTCCAGCCCCCCGACCTGGAAACCCGGATCGCGATCCTGCGCAAGAAGGCGAGCGCCGAGCAGATCTCCGCGCCCGGTGACGTGTTGGAGTTCATCGCCTCAAAGATCTCGTCCAACATCCGCGAGCTCGAGGGTGCCCTCATCCGAGTGACTGCCTTCGCCAACCTCAATCAGCAGGAGGTGGAGATGTCGCTTGCGGAGATGGTGCTCAAAGACCTCATCACGGACGCCGACGTCACCGAGATCACCCCGAGCACGATCATGGCGCAAACAGCTTCCTACTTTTCCGTTTCCATCGATGCCCTCTGCAGCGCCGACCGCTCCCGGGTGCTCGTCAACGCCCGTCAGATCGCGATGTATCTGTGCCGGGAGCTCACCGACCTCTCCCTTCCTAAGATCGGCCAGCTGTTCGGAAACCGCGACCACACCACGGTCATGCACGCCTACCGCAAGATCGCCAAGCAGATGGCGGCCAAGCACGCGACCTTCAACCAGGTCACCGAACTCACGAACAAGATCAAGCAGCAATCGACCTAGCCCCGGCTCAACCCTCGCGTGAGGGTTAGCTCCGCTTCCACCAGTGCTGATGCAGTTGACCTCGGAATATGTTTCGCACCTGCACAAACGTCCCTGACCTGCTCATACACAGGTGTGGAAAACGTTGTGGATAACGGTGGACGGCGAGGTGAAAGCTGTGCATAAGTCTGTGCGTTGTTGTGCACGGACAGGGGACGCATTTCCCCCATCCACAAGGCCGCGGTGGTTCTACACACCTTCATACACGGCTCATCCACACCACCAAGCTCGACCTGACCAGCAGCTATAGGGGTTACTCACAAGTTCCACAGCCCCGATGATGAAGAAGAACTTATAGCTATCTAGATTCCCTGTGGACACCAACAATGGGGGCTCGGGGCACGGGGCACGCGGAACTTTTTCTTCGGCCATGGTTACGTGGCCTCGACCCGCGAAGAGCGGCTACAGTTGTCTGTGCATCAGCCACCGGTACACAGGTGCCTACGCGCTGTCGCAATTTTTCGTTATCCTCATACAACCCCATTGCTATAACGAACCGGCCCGACAAGGAGAGACCAGCACTGTGAAGTTCCGCGTTGATCGTGACGTCCTGGCAAACGCGGTGTCGTGGACGGCGCGCACTCTCCCGAACCGGCCCGCCATCCCCGTTCTTGCCGGGATCAGGATCGAAGCCTCCGAAGAAGGTTCGCTCGATCTCACCACGTTCGACTACGAGGTCTCCGCCCGTTCCCAGATCAGCGCGGAGGTAGAAACCCCCGGGGTCATCCTCGTGTTCGGGCGCCTTCTCACCGAGATATCTAAATCTCTTCCCAACCGGCCCGTAGAATTCTCCTACGACGGTTCGAAGGTTAACGTCACCTGCGGTTCCTCCCGGTTCACCCTCGGAGCGATGCAGGTAGAGGACTACCCGAGCCTGCCGGAGATGCCCGAGCACGCCGGATCGATCGACGTCGACGACTTCTCGAAAGCCGTCAGCCAGGTCACCGTCGCTGCTGGGCGTGATGAGTCGTTGCCCCTTCTCACCGGGGTGAAAATCGAGATCCGCGGGGAACAACTCACATTGCTCGCGACCGATCGGTACCGGCTCGCGCTACGAGAAATCTCGTGGCAGCCCTCCTCACCGTCGATGGAACGGGAAACCCTCGTCCGGGCGCGGGTGCTCACCGATGTCGCTCGCTCGCTGCACAGCGGTGGGAGGCTCGAGCTTTCCCTATCGCAGAACTCCGACATCATCGGCTTCGAATCCGAAGGCAGCCGCACCACCTCGACGATGATCGACGGCGATTACCCACCGGTACGCCGGTTGTTCCCCGACCAGACCCCCACGCACGCGGTGGTCAATACCGCTGCCATGGTCGACGCCGTCAAACGGGTTTCCCTCGTTGCCGAGCGCAACACCCCGATCCGGCTCTCCTTCACCGAAGGGCAGGTCGTGTTGGAAGCCGGCCAGGGCGAGGAAGCACAAGCCTCCGAAGCGCTCGAATCACTCCTGGTCGGGGAAGATATCGAAACAGCATTCAACCCGAGCTACTTGCTCGACGGCCTGGGCGCGATCGAAACAGACTTCATTCGATTCTCGTTCACTCACGGATCGAAGCCGGTGCTTTTCACCGGTCAGGATTCCCTCGAAACCGACGATCACGATACTGATTTCAAGTACTTGCTCGTGCCGATCCGTTTCTCCAGCTAACACCGACCGCTCGCGGGTAGGCCGCGAGCATCCCGGAAGCAACGGGAAAATTGGAGGATCATGCACATCGGACTCATTGGCCTCGGCCGGATGGGAAGCAACATGCGCCGCCGGATGCGTGGCGGCGGCATTGACGTCACCGGCTACGATCCCGCTGTTACCGATTCCGACGTCGAAAACCTCCCCGATCTCATCGCGGCCCTCCCGGAGCGGAAAATCGTGTGGGTCATGGTCCCCGCAGGCGCGGTCACCGATTCGGTCATTGACGACCTCGCCGGGCTCCTCAACACCGGAGATATCATTATCGATGGCGGAAACACGCACTTTCAGGACGATCTTCGGCGGGCGGAGACGCTCTCGCAGCGGGGCATCCATTACGTCGACGTCGGCGTCTCCGGGGGCGTATGGGGCGATGACCTCGGCTATGGCCTCATGGTCGGCGGGGACGAAGAACCCGTAGCCGCCTGCCTGCCCATCTTCGACGCCCTCCGCCCCGAAGGTCCCCGCGAAGAAGGGTACGTCCACGCCGGAGCGATCGGTGCGGGCCATTACGCGAAGATGGTGCACAACGGCGTGGAGTATGGGCTCATGCAGGCGTATGCCGAGGGCTACGAGCTGCTCGCCTCCCGTACCGATCTCATCTCCGATGTGCCCGCAGTCATCGGCGCGTGGCAACGCGGCACCGTGGTTCGGTCCTGGCTGCTGGAACTCCTCGCCCGCGCGCTCAAGGAGGATCCGGGGTTCGAGGAAATCCGCGGCTACGCCGAGGACTCCGGGGAAGGGCGCTGGACGGTGCAGGAAGCGATCGATCAGGCGGTACCCACCCCCGTCATCAGCGCCTCCCTGTACGCCCGCTTCGTCTCCCGGCAGGAAGACTCCCCGGCGATGAAAGCCATTGCTGCGCTGCGGAACCAGTTCGGAGGGCACGCGGTTAAACCGGCGGATGAGTGATGTATGTATCTGACCTCGCCTTGACGGACTTCCGGTCGTACGAACACGTTGTTCTCTCCCTCGAGCCGGGCATCACCGCCCTCGTGGGCCCCAACGGCCAAGGCAAGACCAACCTCGTTGAGGCGATCGCATACCTGTCCACGTTCAGCTCTCACCGCGTCGCCGGTGATACGGCCCTCGTGCGCGCCGGCACCCCCCGCGCGGTCGTGCAGGCAAAGGTGGTCACGGGCGAACGCCCGACGATCCTCGAGGTGGAGATCATCGCTGGTCGGGCCAACCGGGCACGCCTCAACCGCGCCCCCGCCCGGCCCCGGGATCTGCTCGGCCACCTGCGCACCGTGCTGTTCGCTCCGGAGGATCTCGCGCTCGTGAAGGGGGATCCAGGCGGGCGCCGGCGGTTCCTGGATGACCTCCTGGTGCTGTTCAGCCCCCGCCTCGCGTCGGTGCGCGCAGAATATGATCGGGTGATCAAACAACGGAACGCGTTACTCAAATCTGCCGGCGCCGCCCGGCGCCGTGGGGCGAGCGCGGACCTCGGAACCCTCGACATCTGGGATGCGAAGGCCGCCAAGGCGGGATCGGAGCTCATCGCCGCCCGGGTCCGGCTCCTCATCGACCTGCGGCCCCACCTGCACGCCGCCTACGAAGCCGTCTCCGGCAGCCCGGGCCAAGCCGACACGTTCTACTCCTCCAGCCTCGAGGAACGCGACGAGGACATCCCCGAAGAATCCCTCACCGACGCCGCGCTCGTGGAAGCACGCCTGCTCGAGGCGATGGGCCGGCTGCGCGGGCAGGAGATGGACCGCGGGGTGACCCTCGTGGGCCCCCACCGCGACGACGTCGACCTCGTCCTGGGGGGCCTTCCCGCACGGGGATACGCGAGCCACGGGGAATCCTGGTCGTTCGCCCTCGCGCTGCGGCTCGGATCCTACGAGCTCCTGCGCGCCGATTCGTGGGGGGATGAAGGCGATCCCATCCTCATCCTCGACGACGTGTTCGCCGAACTCGATGCCGGGCGCCGCCGCCGTCTCGCGGAACTCGTCGAGCCGGCCCGCCAGGTGCTCATCACCGCCGCCGTCGCCGAAGACATCCCCACCGCGCTCACCGGCGGGCGCATCGACGTCATGGATAGCGAGGTCACCCGTGTCCAGTGAGCCGGAGCCGGCCGACAGTTCCGACGACGATCCTCACGTTCTCGCCCGCCGTGCCCTGGCACGGGCGAAAGACACCGCCCGGCGCCGCGGATTTCGCACCCGCCCCGGGCGCAAGAAGCCGGCCCACCATCCCAACGTCACCCCCGGCGGCGGGCGCGACCCCGCCGTGGTGACTTCGAGTGTCGACCGGCTCGTCGCGATGATGGGCTGGCGCGGGCGGCTGACGGTGTCGTTGGTGTTGGCCCGCTGGGAGGAGATCGTCGGATCGGATGTCGCCGCGCACTGCCAGCCGGTCACGTTCGCCGAAGGGGAACTGACGGTCCGGGCGGATTCCACCACGTGGGCCACCCAGCTCCGCTACCTGCTGCCCCAGATCGAACGCCGCCTCGCCGAGGAGGTGGGGGAAGGCATGGTCACCGCGATCCACATCCACGGCCCCACCGCGCGCACCCGAGGCGGGAAATGGCGGGTTTCCGGGCGGGGCCCGCGAGACACCTGGGGATAATAAAGCCCTTCTGTGGACAGGGTGTGGATAACGGTGTGGATAGGCTCACATTTGCTGGGGAAATCCTGTGGAAAGGTACGGAATTTAGCCAATCCGCGATAGAATAGAACGACGTGCCAGGGGGCGAAGCCGGGGAAGAAGACCACTTCGATTCGCGCGGCCTGGCGCAGATGTGAAACCTGTGCGAGACGCGCACTTTGATCGGCAAGGAGCACCAGGACGACGTGGCTGAAACGATACCCGGTTCCGCGGTAGGTACCCTCACGACGAACGGAAACGGGGATCACGGCTACGAAGCCGGAGACATCACCGTTCTC
>JAJYRV010000135.1 GCA_021793935.1 Actinomycetes bacterium
CCGAGGGGCGGGTATCAGCGGGGCGGAACGCGTCGTCGGCGTCGATCTCGGTGAGGTTCTCCCGCAGCCACTGCCCGTAGGGGTGCTTGGAGGCGATCTGGGCGCGCACGGCGTCGGAGGGCAGCAAGTTGCCCACGACCGTGTCAACGGCGATGAGCTCGCCGGGGGCGAGCCGGCCCTTCTTCGTGATCGTCGAGGGGTCGAGATCGACCACCCCGGTCTCGGAGGCGAACACGACGAGCCCGGTTTCGGTCACCCAGTACCGCCCGCTGCGGGTGCCGTGGCGGTCGAGGACCGCGCCCACGAGGTAGCCGTCGGCGAAACACGTCACCCCGGAGCCTTCCCACGGCTCGACGACGGTGGTGCAGTAGTTGTAGAAGTCCCGTTCGGCTTCGCTCATCCGGTTCCCCCACTGTTCGGGGATCGCCATCCGTAGGGCGTGGGTGAGTTGGCGCCCCGAGCGGTGAAGCAGTTCGACGAACTCATCGAGGCTTCCTTCGGCGGTGCGTTCCTCAGGAACGGCGCGCAGGCAGGAGCCGAGCAGGTCCGATTCCATCAGCGGCAGGCGGGCGTCGAGCCAGGTCCGGTTCGCAGGGTAGGAGTGGATGGCCCCGTCGTGGGCGAGGATGCGGTGTGGTTGGGCCTGGTTCCACGACTCGTAGTGGCTTCCCTGGCAGGAGTGGACGACGGCGATCTCGGTGCGGTACAGCGGATCGGCGAGGTCGGCGTAGAACACCGCGAGCCGCGGGGCAGGAACCAGCCCCTTGTACACGATCGTCGTGCGCGACAGCGAGGCGAAGTAGGCGAGGGAGTTCTGCTCCACGCGGCGCCGGAGCCGGTACAGACCCGCGTCGATCTCCACTTGGGAGACCTCGGTGGCGGGGAAGAGCACCACTTGGCGCATCGCAGGCAGGAGCGCCCGGGGTTCCATCTCGACGATCGTGTCATTGATCGGCACCTCACGCCAGGTGAGGACGGCGAACCCCTCCTCGGCGGCGATCTCGGTGATGAGGTCCTGCTCCGCTTGCACTTCCTGCAGGAAGGCGAACCCGACGGCGTAGCGGCCGACCGGGGGGAGATCGGAACCGATCTCGGCGCGCAACACCCGATCGGGGATGTGGGTGAGCACCCCGCTCGCCCGTGAGCAACCGTGGTGGAGGTTCTCCAGCGCTGCGAGGGCGGTGTCGAGGACGTCCCGCCCGGGGGTGCCCCGCAGGGTCGCGACGAAGGCGACTCCTTCGTGGCCGGAGTGGACGGCGGGAGTTTGGGCAGAGCCACGTTGGTTCGTTTGTCGAACCTTACTCATCCGCGGCGTCCTTCCCTCTCGTCGATCATCGGTGGGGACGTCGCTGGCCCTCTCCTCACTGTATCGGCCTTGCCTGGAGTTTTCGACTCGTCGCCGCGGCTGTTACCGAACCGTATCCTCACCCTCGGTCTCCACGTCCGCTTCCTCGGGTTCTCGACCCGGGAGCCACGCGCTATCTTCCCGGGGACCCTTGCGGCGAAGGATGAGGACCATCGCGACCGAGACGGCGAACACGAGCAGCGATACCCACACGTTCAGGCGCAGGCCGAGGATGTGTTCGGCCGTATCGATGCGGAGCATCTCGATCCACGAACGCCCGGCGGTGTAGAAGGCGACGTAGAGCCAGAACACCCGCCCGTGACCCAGGCGCCAGCGGCGGTCAACGGCGATGAGGATCGCGGCCGCGGCGAGGTTCCACAGCAGTTCGTAGAGGAACGTCGGGTGGAAAAGTGTTCCACTGGGGTAATCCAACCCCTGCGCCGCGAGCGCCGCGTCAGAGATCTGCAGCCCCCAGGGGAGGTCGGTGGGCGCGCCGAACAGCTCCTGGTTGAAATAGTTCCCGATCCGACCCACCGCCTGGGCAATGAGGATGCCGGGCGCGAGGGCATCGGCGAACACCGTCAGCCGGAGCCCCTTGGAGCGCAGGTACCACCACGCCACTCCCGCGCCTGCGGGGATGGCGCCCCAGATGCCCAGGCCCCCTTCCCAGATGTACAGCGCCTTGACCGGGTCTCCGCCCGGCCCGAAATACGCGGCCGGGGAGGAGATCACGTGGTAGATTCGGGCGCCGATGATGCCGGCGGGCACGGCCCACATCAGGGCATCGACGAGCACTCCCTCGGGTCCGCCCCGTTCCCGATACCGGCGCGAGGCGAGCCACCCGCCGATGATGATCCCGGTGATGATAGCGATCGCGTAGGCCCGCAGTGGCAGGGGCCCGAGGTACCAGACGGCCTCCGATGGGCTGGGGATTCCGGTCATCGCGTGCCCCGGACGCCGCGGGCGAGGTCGGTGATGAGGTCCTCCACCGCTCCGAGCGCCTCGGCCTCATCCCCAGAGGAGGCGAGCGCTTTGACCGCCGCCGATCCCACGATCACCCCGTCGGCGTAGGCGGCCACCTGGGCGGCCTGTTCGGCGTTGGATACGCCCAGCCCCACGCACACCCGCGGCGCGCCGGCGGCCCGGCAGCGCTGAACTAGCTCCTCGGCGGCCTGCCCCACACTCGCCCGGGTGCCGGTGACCCCCATCGTCGAGGCGGCGTAGAGGAAACCCCGGCCCGCTGCGGCGGTCATCTTCAGCCGCTCGTCGGTGGATGAGGGGGCGACGACGAACACCTTGTCGAGGTCATGGGCGTCGGCCGCGGCGCTCCATTCGCCCGCTTCGTCCGGGGTGAGGTCGGCGGTGATGAGGCCCGCTCCCCCGTGCTCGGCGAGGTCGGCGGCGAACCGCTCCACGCCGTAGCGGAACACCGGGTTGTAGTACGTCATCACGAGGGTGGGCGCGCCCGCGTGGGATACCTCCCGGACCGCGGTGAACACGTCGGCGATCCGCACCCCTTGCGCGAGCGCCTGCTGGGCGGCCGCTTCGATCACGGGGCCATCCATCCCCGGGTCGGTGTAGGGCAGGCCGAGTTCGATGATGTCGGCGCCCGCGGCGATCGCGGTCCTGGCGGCCTTGATCGACAGGTCGAGGTTCGGGTACCCCACGGGCAGGTAGATGATGAGGGCGGCACGGTTTTCGGCCTTCGCCGCGTCAATCGCAGCCGCAGTATGGCTCACTGCTCGCTCCCTTCGGGGTAGAGGTCGAACCAGCGGGCCGCTGTTTCCACGTCCTTATCGCCGCGGCCGGACAGGGAGACGAGCAGGTACGTCGTTTCCGGGTCGGCCCCGGCCTCGGCGAGCTCTCTGCCGAGGTCGAGGGTCGCGGCGAGCGCGTGCGCCGACTCGATCGCGGGCAGGATCCCCTCGGTGCGGGAGAGCAACGCGAAGGCCGACATCGCGGCGGCATCGGTGATCGGCCGGTATTCCGCCCGGCCCTGGGAGGCGAGGTAGGAGTGTTCCGGGCCGACCCCCGGATAGTCCAACCCGGCGGAGATGGAGTGGGAGGCGACGGTTTGGCCGTCCTCGTCCTGCAGCAGGTAGGACTTCGCGCCGTGGAGCACCCCGGGGCTGCCTTTGGTGATCGTCGCGGCGTGCTTATCGCTCTCGACACCCTCGCCGGCGGCTTCGGCGCCGAGGAGGCGGACGTCGTCGTCGAGGAATGCGTGGAAGATCCCCATCGCGTTCGATCCCCCGCCCACGCAGGCGATGACGGCGCTCGGCAGCGCCCCGATCTCCTCGGCGAGTTGGGCTTTGGCTTCCTCGCCGATGATTTTTTGCAGGTCGCGCACCATCTCCGGGAACGGGTGCGGACCGGCAACGGTGCCGAAGATGTAGTTCGTCGTCTCCACGTTCGTCACCCAGTCGCGGAACGCCTCGTTGATCGCGTCCTTGAGGGTCCGGGAGCCGGTTTCCACGGCGATGACCTCCGCGCCGAGCAGACGCATCCGGGCGACGTTGAGGGCTTGGCGTTCGACGTCGATGGCGCCCATGTAGATCGTGCATTCGAGCCCGAACAGGGCGGCCGCGGTCGCGGTGGCCACCCCGTGCTGGCCCGCGCCGGTCTCGGCGATCACGCGCTGTTTGCCGACCTTGCGGGTGAGGAGCGCTTGGCCGAGCACGTTGTTGATCTTGTGGGAGCCGGTGTGGTTGAGGTCTTCGCGTTTGAGGAAGACCCGCATCCCGCCGGCGTGTTCGGCGAACCGGGGCACCTCGGTGATCGGGCTGGGTCGCCCGACGTAGTCACGCAGGAGTCGCGCAAGTTCGGCGTGGAAGGAGGGGTCGTCCTTCATCGCCTGCCAGCCGTCAGTGAGGTCCTCGAGCGCTGCGATGAGCGCGTCGGGTACGAATCGCCCGCCGAATTCCCCGAAGTAGGGGCCCTTGAGTTCGCGGAAGTTCATGGCCGGGCCGCCCTGAGCGCGGGGTGGGAACCTGCGGCGACCATGTCGGCGACGGCGGTTCTCGGGCTGCCCTGCGTCACGAGGGCCTCCCCGACGAGCACGGCATCGGCGCCGCGCCGGGCATAGTCAAGGACGTCGTGGGGTCCGCGCACCCCGGATTCGGCGACCTTGAGCACGTTCGCGGGGATGAGCGGGGCGAGTTCGGCGAACACCTCCCGGTTCACCTCCAGGGTGTGCAGGTTGCGGGCGTTGACACCGATGACCTTCGCCCCCGCATCGACGGCGCGGTGCACTTCCTCCGCGGTGTGGGCTTCCACGAGCGCGGTCATTCCCAGGGAGTTCACGCGATCGAGGAGTCCTTCGAGGGCGGGTTGTTCGAGGGCGGCGACGATGAGGAGCACGAGGTCGGCCCCGTGCGCGCGGGCTTCCCAGACTTGGTAGGGGGTGACGACGAAATCCTTGCGCAACAGTGGCACGTTCACCTGCGCGCGCACGTCATCGAAATCCGCGAGCGACCCGCCGAAGCGGCGTTCTTCGGTGAGTACGGAGATGACCGCCGCTCCGCCCGCTTCATAGTCGACGGCCAGTCCGGCCGGGTCCGCGATGTCGGCGAGGGCTCCCTTGGACGGGCTCGAACGCTTCACCTCGGCGATGACCGTGACCATGTCGTCACGACCGAGCGCGCTCACCCCGTCCTTGGCTGACTCCCTTGCCAGCGCCTTTTCCTTCAGTGCATCCAACGGCAACGCGGCCTCTCGCTTGGCCAGGTCGACCCGCACATCCGCGATGATCTGTTCCAAAATGGTCATTTCGCCCTTCCTGGTTCCTCTCCATGGTAGAGCCGATCTCCCGGTGACTCGAACCGGGTCATGCTGCGAGACGGCGACGGGTTAGAAGTTGCGCAGGATCCCGAATCCGACGATGACGATCGCGCCGATGACGACGATAGTCGGCGGGATCTGCCATGCGGGAAGATTGCGCCAGGCTCGCCACCACCACCCGGCGATGAGCAGCGCGGCGACCGGCAGGGCGATGGTGAGCAGCGGGTTCATTGCCCACGCACCGGCGAGGTCGAGGTGGGCGAGGTCATGGACGGCGCGAAGCCCCCCGCAGGTCGGGCACAGGTAGCCGGTGAACGCGAGGATGGGGCACATCCCGTAGCCGCCCTCGTGGGGGCTGCGGACGGTGACCAGGAGGGTCGCGGCGCCGAGAATGACAATGGTGATACTCGGCGTTTTCACGTCCCGTTCGAGCGCGCGAGTGAGAGTTGCCATAGAGCCAGGTTACCTTCCCCGCCGCCGGGCCTAACCGGTGACGATCGCGAGGAAGAGGATGAACCAGCTAAACACTCCGAGGGCTGCTCCGATGCTGCCGGTGATGATCCCACCAACGGCGGATCCGCCGTTGGTCGCCCGCCCCTCGGAGGCGAACCTGCGCCCCTTGACGCCCAGGACGATCGCGATGATCCCCATCGGCACCGAGAGCAGGATGGTTACGCACAGCACGATGGAAAGGATCCCGAGGATCAACGCCGCGCTCGCCGTGCCGTTCTTCTCCGCAGCCTGCGAGGGCGCGTACACGTATCCATACCCGGGAGCGGAACCGGGGAGGGCCCCGCCCGGGGGTGGGGGCAGGTTCGGCGCCGGCGAACTCTGCTCAGGCCCGCCGAAGGGATAGCCCGCAGGCGCCGCCGGCGGGGGCGGGGGCGGTGACG
>JAJYRV010000136.1 GCA_021793935.1 Actinomycetes bacterium
GATGAATAACACTGAAGAACCGAACGAATCGGAAACCGCCTCGACCGAGGCGAACCAACCGGCACGTCGGCGGTCTCGCCGTGCGACGCGGCCCGTGATGGCGCCCGACGCGGTGGAAACCGCAGAATCTGCGGCGGATTCCGCTGCGCCCGCCACGGAGGCCCCTGCCGCCAAGGCAACTAAGGGGAAGAGGGCAGAACAGGCGGAAAAACCAGCGGAAAAACCGGAGCCCGCGCCCGCCCGCACGGGGCGGGGCAACGCGAACGCGTCGAAGAACAAGGAGCTCGACATCCTCGCCGAGCTCGGTGAGGAAGAACCGGCGAAGACGAAGGAACCTGCGGCAAAAGGAGACTTGAGCCTCGACGATCTCGTCCTGCCCGAACGTGAGGGCGGCAGCCGGAAGAAATCCACTGCGGAGAAGACGGCCAAGGAAGAACCGGCGGAACAGGATGATTCGCCGCGGCTGCCCGCAACGGCCCTGCTGTTCCAGGCGCCAGAAATAACTCCCCGGAGCAGGAGAAGCAAGCCCGCTCCGGAAGACGAATCGGTGGAACCCAAGGGCGGGGAAGAAAAGCCTGACCCAGCTCCGAAGAAGCGGCCGAAATCGCAGGAACCGGACCAGGAGGCTGAGCAGGACGCCAAGCCTGATGCCGGTGAGGACGACGAATCGGACCAGCCGCGTCGCCGTCGCCGCCGCGGCGGTCGCGGCCGCCGCCGAGGGGGCCAAGGGGGCCAGCAGGGCGGGGAGGGAACCGCCGGGTCCGGAACCGCAGGTGCGGGCGAGAAGACCCCGAGTGGCAAGAGCACCGACAAGAAGAACGAGAAGAGCGCCAAGCCGGAACCGGAGAAGGAGTCGGCGAAGGACGAGGATGAGGCGAACGGTGAGGAAGGCTCGAGTTCGCGCCGTCGTCGCCGCCGCAGCCGCCCCGACTCCGGGCAGGCCGCCCGCGACCAGGTCACCCCGCTGAAGGGCTCCACCCGCTTGGAGGCGAAGCGGCAGCGCCGCCGGGAAGGGCGGGATGCCCGTCGCCGCCGCACGATCATCACGGAGGCCGAATTCCTCGCCCGCCGTGAATCGGTGGAACGCAAGATGTACGTCCGTGAAGGGGCCGGCCGCACCCAGATCGTCGTGCTCGAGGACGATGTCCTCGTCGAGCATTACGTCGCGCAGAAGAGCCAGACCTCGATGGTCGGGAACGTCTACCTCGGGCGGGTGCAGAACGTGCTCCCGTCGATGGAAGCCGCGTTCGTCGACATCGGCCGCGGCCGCAACGCCGTGCTGTACGCCGGGGAAGTGAACTGGGACGCCGCCGGGCTCGAAGGTCAACCGCGCCGGATCGAGCAGGCACTCAAATCGGGCGATTTCGTGCTCGTGCAGGTGACGAAGGATCCGATCGGAACCAAGGGGGCCCGGCTCACCGCGCAGGTCACCCTCGCGGGCCGGTTCCTCGTGCTCGTGCCGAACGGGTCGATGACCGGGATCTCCCGCAAACTCCCCGAGAGTGAACGCAACCGGCTCAAGAAGCTCCTCAAGGACCTCGTTCCCGAGGGCCAGGGCGTCATCGTGCGTACCGCCGCGGAAGGGGCGAGCGAGGAGCAGCTCAAACGGGACATCGACCGGCTCACCTCCCAGTGGGCGGAGATCGAGAAGAAGCAGGCGAAGGGCACCTCCTCGCCGGTGCTGCTCAAGGGCGAACCTGAACTCGCCACCCGGGTCGTGCGCGACATCTTCAACGAGGACTTCTCCGAACTCGTCATCTCCGGCGAAACCGCGTGGAAGACGCTGTCGGAGTACGTCAACTCCGTCGCCTCCGACCTCGCCGACCGCATGACGAAGTGGACGAAGAAGCAGGACGTGTTCGCCGCCCACCGGATCGATGAGCAGCTCACCAAGGGCACCGACCGCAAGGTGTACCTGCCCTCCGGGGGCTCCCTCGTCATCGACCGCACCGAGGCGATGACCGTCGTCGACGTCAACACGGGCAAATACACCGGATCCGGGGGCACCCTGGAAGAGACGGTGACGAAGAACAACCTCGAAGCCGCCGAGGAGATCGTGCGCCAACTGCGCCTGCGCGACATCGGCGGCATCATCGTCATCGACTTCATCGACATGGTGCTGGAATCCAACCGCGAACTCGTGCTGCGCCGGCTCGTGGAATGTCTCGGCCGGGACCGCACCCGCCACCAGGTCGCCGAAGTGACCTCCCTCGGCCTCGTGCAGATGACCCGGAAACGGGTCGGGCAGGGGCTCGTGGAGGCCTTCTCCACCCCGTGTGAGTGCTGCAACGGCCGCGGGTTCATCGTCCACAACGACCCGGTCGGGGAGAAGAAGGACACCCCGGCCAAGGAGACGGCGAAGAAGGAGGCCCCGGAAGAAGAAGCCGAGGACGACCCCCAGCGCGAACAACTCAAGGCGACGCTCCAAGCGATCGCAGCAGCGGCGTCGTCGGCCCATGAGGAAGACGAAACGGGCGGGAAGGAAGCAGGCGAAACCGCCGAGAAGCCCGACCCCGCCTGACGCGGGTTTAGCGGTCTACGTCACAGCCCGCGCATTTGATCTGGCGCATGGATTCGCGTAATCTAAGACGTCGGTGCACCGCGTATCGCGCTGTGCAGTGTAAGTGAAGAAGTAACAACAGAGATGAGCAAGAACGTGGTGTACGCGATCGTCAAGGCCGGCGGCCGACAGGAGAAGGTTTCCGTCGGCGACATCGTCGTTATGGACCGCATCTCCGGGCAGCCCGGCGACTCGGTAGACATGACTCCGGTGCTGCTCGTCGATGGAGACCAGATCACCTCCGGTGCCGATGACCTCGCGAAGGTCAAAGTCACCGCCGAGATCGTCCGCGATGAGCGCGGCAAGAAGATCCATGTCTTCAAGTACAAGAACAAGAGCCGTTACAACCGCTCCCAGGGTCACCGCCAGGACCTGACCCGGGTGAAGATCACCGGCATCAACTAAGACTTCCCAAGAAAGCAGGACTCACCATGGCAAGCAAGAAGGGCGCCAGCTCCACCCGTAACGGCCGTGACTCCAATGCCCAGCGCCTCGGTGTGAAGCGGTTCGCGGGCCAGGATGTCAAGGCAGGGGAGATCCTCGTGCGCCAGCGCGGCACGAAGATCCACCCGGGCCGCGGCGTAGGCAAAGGCAGTGACGACACGCTGTTCGCGCTGTCGGCCGGCAACGTCCAGTTCGGTAACCGCCGAGGCCGCCGGGTCGTCGAGATCCTCACGGCTGACGCCTAAGCGCAGATAACTTCACTTTTCAGGAGCGGAGCGGCGGATCGCCGTTCCGCTCTTGTGTTTTCTCGAAAGGGCCCCGCATGTCCACCTTCATCGACCGCGTCACGCTGCATGTTCGCGGCGGCAACGGGGGAAATGGGGCGGCCTCCATCCGCCGGGAGAAATTCAAACCGCTCGGCGGCCCCGACGGCGGCAACGGCGGGCATGGCGGTGACGTCACCCTCCGCGTGGATACCGGCATCACGACGCTGCTGGACTACCACTACGCTCCCCACCGCAAGGGGGAGGACGGCACCGCCGGGGCCGGGGATCTGCGCCACGGGAAGAACGGCGCCGATACGGTCCTGTACGTGCCGCTGGGCACGGTGGTGAAGGACCGGCGCGGGACGATCCTCGCCGACCTCGCCGAGCCCGGCGCTGAGTTCGTCGCCGCCCGGGGCGGCCGGGGCGGGCTGGGGAACGCGGCCCTCGCCTCCCCGAAACGGAAAGCCCCGGGTTTCGCGCTGCTCGGTGAGGACGGCGAGCAGGCGAGGCTGGTGCTGGAACTCAAGACCGTCGCCGATGTTGCCCTCATCGGCTTCCCCTCCGCGGGCAAATCCTCCCTCATCTCCGTGATCTCCGCCGCGAAACCGAAGATCGCTGACTATCCCTTCACCACGCTCGTGCCCAACCTCGGGGTGGTGACGGCGGGCGACTACCGCTACACGGTTGCCGACGTTCCCGGGCTCATTCCGGGGGCGAGCGAGGGCAAGGGCCTCGGGCTGGAATTCCTGCGCCACATCGAACGGTGCGCCGTCCTCGTGCACGTGCTCGACTGCGCGACCCTGGAACCCGGGCGGGACCCGCTCACCGACCTGGAAACCATCGAAGGCGAACTCGCCGCCTACTCCAGCGACCTCGACATCGAGGGCGGGCAGGTACCGCTCGCCCAGCGCCCCCGGCTCGTGGTGCTCAACAAGGTCGACGTGCCCGAGGCGAAGGAACTCGCGGAATTCGTGCGCCCGGAGATCGAAGAGCGCGGCTGGCCGGTATTCGAAGTCTCGACGGCGAGCCGGGAGGGGCTACGCGAGCTCACCTTCGAGATGGGCCGGATCGTCGAGGAGGCACGAGCGAACGCCCCGGCGGCCGAGCCGGAGCGGGTCGTGCTGCGCCCCGCGCCCGTGGGCCGGGCGCGCACGGACGAATTCACCATCACGCGCAAGCAGCGCGATGGGCAGGAGTACTTCCACGTACAGGGGGATAAACCCGAGCGGTGGATCAAACAAACGAACTTCGAGAACGACGAAGCGGTCGGCTACCTCGCCGACCGGCTCGCGACCCTCGGGGTGGAAGAGGGGCTGTTCAAGGCCGGCGCCCTCGCCGGGGATGAGATCGTCATCGGCGATGTCATCTTCGATTGGGAACCGACCCTCGTCGGCGATTCCGGCCCCGGCCCCCGCGGCACCGATGCGCGGTTGGAGGAGCGGAGCCGGCCCACGCGGCAGGAGAAGCGTGAGGAATTCAAAGCGCGGATGGACGCGAAGGAAGCCGCGCGCCAGGAGCTGCGGATGGAACGTGAATGAGCCCGGCAGCAGTACTTTGCCGGGAGGACCTTGCGCGGATCGATCTCGCCAGGCGGGTGGTGGTGAAGATCGGCTCGTCCTCGTTGACCGACGACGATGGGCGCCTCGACGCCCGCAAGCTCACCGCCCTCGTCAACGTCCTCGCGGCCCGGAGGGCGGCGGGCGGGGAAGTCGTCCTCGTCTCCTCCGGGGCGATCGCGGCGGCGCTCGCCGTGCTCGGACTGCCGGGCCGGCCGCGGGATCTGCCCACCGCGCAAGCGGCGGCCAGCGTCGGTCAGGGGCTGCTCATCGCCCAATACACCCGGGCCTTCGCCGCGCACGACATCACCGTCGGACAGGTGCTGCTCACGGTGGAGGACGTCACTCGCCGGTCGCATTACAAGAACGCCCAGCAGACCCTCACCCGGCTGCTCGCGCTCGGGGTGGTGCCGATCGTCAACGAGAACGACACCGTCGCCACCCACGAGATCCGTTTCGGCGATAACGACCGCCTCGCCGCGTTCGTCTCCCACCTCACCGGCGCTGACGCGCTCGTGCTCCTCACCGACGTCGACGCGCTCTACGACGCCCCGCCCTCCCGGCCGGGCGCGAACCGGATCCCCCACGTGGAGGACCCGCGCGAGATCGCCGGAGTCGAAATTACGGCGCGGGGTTCAGCGGTGGGCACCGGGGGCATGGTCACGAAAGTCGAGGCGGCAGCGATGGCCGCCGCCGCGGGAGTGCCCGTCGTCCTCACCTCGGCGGAGAACGCCGCGAACGTCCTCGCGGCCAAGGACGTGGGCACGTGGTTCGCCCCCGCCCCGCGCCGGGTCGCCACCCGCCGGTTGTGGCTCGCGCACGCCGCGGGCATCCGCGGGCAGGTGCTCGTCGACGACGGCGCGGTGCGGGCGCTGAAGACCGGGAAGACCTCGCTGCTCGCCGCCGGGGTCACCGGCGTGCGCGGGGAATTCGAAGCCGGCGACCCGGTCGAGATCGCCGACGCCCGCGGCACGGTCATCGGCCGCGGCCTGGTCGCCTACTCCGCCACCGAACTTCCCGAACGCCTCGGTCTGACCAGCGCCGAACTGCGCACGCGCTTCGGGGACGGCCACGACCGGGAGGTCATCCACCGCGATGACCTAGTGCTCACCCGCCGCCCGGGCTAGACCCAGCGACCGCAGCACCTCGCGCACTCCGGCCTCCAAAGGGACGAAGGCGGAGACGTC
>JAJYRV010000137.1 GCA_021793935.1 Actinomycetes bacterium
TCCGAGGCCGGCGTTGACACCTCAGACAGCGGAACGAGGACCGGTTCGTGTACGCTTCCCCGGACGATGAGCGCTCCGCACCGGTGGCAGGGCTCGCCCTCAATAGCAACGCTGACTACTGTGCCGATTGTATCTCCCAACTGAAATCTCGGACTAAAGAACTTCAATCTAGAGCAGCCTTCACCTCGTAACTCAAGAGTCGAAATCCGACCACTTCGATACGGCTACCCTGGCCTGTTTCGCCGCCTGCGCCCTCGTTCAAGACCGCCTCACGGTTCGGTCCGTCTGCAATAAAGTAGTCGAGTCAACTGCCGATCGTGTCCATATCGGTTCCCTGAACAACAGCATTCGCGGCGGCAAAGAGCGCACCTTCGGGATTTCGGGCGAAGCAGTAACGATATCCTTCGTCGCTTACTTTTCCGGGCCCGTACTCCGCAGACGTCGGATACGCGGTGGTGTCCTGATAGTCCTATTCCGCTTCGGGGGCCGATGTGAGTCGTGCTTCTTCGACTACTTCCCCGTCCAGGCCGCACACGCTTGCCTCGGTAGTGTCTGCGGTTGGTTCAGGATCAGGTTCGGCGGTCAGCGTGGCTGTGGGGGTTGGTGTGGCTGTGGGGGTTTTTTCTTTATTGCCGCCGAATATTGCTATTCCCACTCCGCCAACAATGATGAGGAACAGCATCGCGGCGGCGATGACGAATCCGAGACGGGCGAACGGGCTTTGTTCATCCTCCTCGGAAGCCATACGAAATCACTCCACTCCTATGAGGTTAGGAACCTAACAACCACGGCGGGCGTGGAAAAGGCGATGACACCGGTAAAGTCCATACCGGTCTGCGTCAGTGCGTTAATATTCGATATTCAGATCAAATTGACACAACATCGGGTTCTTCGGGGTTCTATTGACTTTTCCGTTTTGGGCGATGGTATTCAAGTCGTGGTTGTCGTGCGCGTTCCATCCCTTCTTTCCATGCTGGCGAATCGCAGGCCGTGTCCTTCTTGCTCATCTCGGAGGTGACATATGCTACTTCTTCCGATTGACGCACGGTGTTGTGGCTGTGGCGCACGAGCTAGAATTCGGCTCCATCCCGGATGCGTTCCCGGTGGGGCCACTCGGCCCCATGATCAGTTAAAGGTCCTTGTTGGTGCCGAGGGTGCTGGTCGAGGGCTACCGCAAGCTGATGGAAGTAGTTGTGTTTGGCCCAGGCATAGCGATCGCCAATAACGTAAAGACGTCGTTTGGCGCGGCTGGCAGCGACGTTGACGAGGTTGACCGTGGACGCTGCCCACGCTTTGGCTCCGGGTGCTGTGGGATCCCCGCCGAGGACAAGGAAGACAACGTCGGCCTCACGCCCTTGCGCGGTGTGGATCGTGCCGGCCCGGAGCCCTGGGAAGTCGCGGTCGATTCGCGCGAGATGGTCAGCGACCTCACGGAACGGCGAAATAGCGATTATTTCGCTAGCAGCGACTCCTTCGCCTATCAGCGCCTCGATCTCCCGCCGTAAGCGGGCGATCTGGTTGAGTTGAAGGTGTGTTCCGGCAGTCGTCGCGGCCTCGTCTAGCCAACCGCTCGCCGGGATCCGCGCGCCGCTGGAGTGGTCGAAATGGCCGGGCTCGCGGGTCACGCCGCTGACCATGATGCCGTTGTAGGCGATGTCATTGAACAGACTGAACATCGGTTCGTCGCAACGGCGGTGCACCGTTAGTGGGGCGCTAACCCACACCGTATCTTCGCCGTGGCGTAGTCGAGTCCCATGCGAGGAAACTCGATCGACCAAAGTCTGAACGGAGGCTCGCGGAGGAATCCATGTGTCCGAAACGCTGTAGGCGGCAGCGATGTCGCGCTGTGCCTTGGCGGGGATGGTCACGACCGGTTGAAGCTGCAGTGGGTCGCCGACTGCTATCACTCGACGAGCCCGCCAAATCGCCCCGACTGCGTACTGCGGACACGCCTGCCCGGCTTCATCGATAAGTACCCATCCCAGCGACTCCCGGCCCAGACCTCTGAACATCCGTCCAAAGGATGCGAACGTCGTCGAGACCATTGGCACGACCAGAAAAAACAGCTGCCACGCCGCACGCACCTTTTCCTGCTCCAGACGATATGGGTGAACACCAGCGACGACTTCGATCGCGGCTCGAAGCCCCTCGAGCATGTCCCCGGCGGTGGCGGCAAGAAAGTCCTCATGCAGTTTCAGCGCGGCCAGGAACAGGTCGGAACGCGCTGCGTCGATCTCGGCATCAAGCCATGGGGCGCGCAGCTCGCGTTTTGATCCATTCCACCCCTCGCCGGGGTACGCGAGACCGTACCGGTCGCGGTCAGCAGCCAGATGCTTCCGGAGGGCGGCAATCTCAGCCGAGAGTTGGGTGCGGGTTTCCTCGTTGTCGGCGAACTCGGCAACCAGCCTTGCCCTAGCGTCCTCGAGCTGATTCACCCGCTCCTGGTTTTCCCGATGACGCTGCTGGGCCTCTTGCACGGCCGCATCGAGGGGCACAAGCGCGTTCCTCCAGTCGCCGGCCGCACGCCCGAAGCTGAACAGGGTCTCCAGCACATTTGGTCGGGTTTCGACGTGTCGGCCGCGATCTTCCGTGGCCTGCGCTACGTCGGACGCGGAACGCTCGACCTCTCCCGCCTGGTTCCGCGCAGCCTCCGTGACCTGTGCGAATTCAGTCTCGAGCTTCTCGGCGTGCGTGGCCGCCGCTGCTTCGGCCCTGACGGCGTCGTCGATCCTCGCTAACCGATCCTCGGCAGCTCGACGTGTCCCGATGAGTTCGTCAACACGTCGCTCAGCCTGCTGAAACGCTTCCTGTGCGTCCGACCAGGATCTTATCGGTACCTGACCGTCGCGCCACTGGAGTAACCGCGATTGCATGCGCGGCGCTGTGCCCGGCAGAGGCTCCTTCGTGCGCGGGTTGGTCTTGTCAAACCAGAACTCAGATCTGAAAGCTCCACGGTTGGATTTGTTGCCAAGCCTGGCTGCGACCAGCCCCCATGCGGCCAGCGGGTCGTCCGTGTCTGTAGGCGAGGACTCCCCACCCTTCGCGGTAGCCCTCAGGGTCGCCGTGGCGATGTCGGCGAAGTAGTCGGCCTCGGCCCGCCATTCTTCGGCGATGGCCGTGCGGGCCGGGATCTCGGTCGTCACGTTCTCCACCGCAGCGTTATTCGCGGACGTCACTACCATCTCGAACCCCGTCAGGTCCTCCCGCAGCTGCCGCACCCGCCGCGAGTACCCGTCAGCGGCAGTCCACCGGTGTGTCGTCTGGGTGAACGCGTCCTCAGGGCGCGACAGGGATGCCAGTCTTCGGGCGCGCTCCACCACGTTGCCGGCAAGTACATCGCGCAACATCGTCGTCTTGCCCGTGCCCGGCGGTCCGTTGACCCCCTTTAGCCCGTCCCTGCTGGACAACTCCACCAATGCCTGATTGACAGCGAACTGCTGCCGCAGAGCCAACCCGTGATCGGGCTCTGCCGGCCACCGCCCCTTCGGCAAGCGCCTAATGGAGACGCCATCGTCGACGGCCTGCTGGTCGGTCATCACGTCGACCCGTGAATCCGCGCGGACTGCCGTGTCCGCGGTCAAGTAGTCGGCAAGAGTGTCGACAGAGCCGTGGGCCGTGACGTCGGCGTGGGCTGCGGCCAGGTCATCGAGGAAGAAGCTGTTAAGGAAATCTATGCTCGTCGTCGATTCCTCGTCAGGGCGGGCTGATACGGCGTTCGATTGGATCACAATACGGTGACTTGCCAGCTCGCGGTCGCCAACGACCCCTGCTGCAGCATGTGCGGCGGCCAGCAGTTCCTTCAACGATTCGCAATCCTGGGCAGGGGGCGTATCTTGATTGACAGCTTGCCGGCGGGCACCCTCGAGCGCGTCGAACTCTTCGGCCAGGTCAGCCGCGTGCGTGGCGAACCCGGATGCCCACCCCGTCCCGCGTGGGGGTGTCCCCATGCTCAATCTGGAGACCGCCCACAGCGCCGAGGACAAAACCGCCGAATCCGGCAAGAGCACTCCACCCTCGTCGACGAGCACGCCTGCGCACGCACTCACGCCAGCACGACGTTCATCGTAGGCGTCGCGATCCTCAGCGAACGCCTCGTGGAGGCGCTGATACGTCGCTTCCAAGTCGTAGACACCGAGGTACACGGTGTGACGCCACACCCGCGGCGTCTTGCCCAGCGGGCGCGGCGGATGTAGCACTTGCCAGGGCAACGCTTCTCCGGGACGCCACTCCACGACCTGGCGGTCCTCAGGACGCCTCGAACGCCCTGTAATCTTCGGGATCGTCTGCGGACTAAAGAGCTCGAGGACCCACCAGTACTCCAGCACATCAAGGGAACCCTGACTCATTCTCATGGTGACATTCTCCCCGACAGCTCCACCAACCCCCAGGCGTGTGACTTAGTCGTGTTCGCCACCGCCTCCGAGCCTCTCCTAAATTCCCGGTCGTGATGCATTCTTCCGAAGCAGGATGCCGTTATCCTCTAGCCACGCCAAAATGGTTCTTTCGATCAGTAGTTTACGGATACCGATCCAGCATCACGCTTCGAGCTCACTTTCCTCTGCTGAATCCGAGGCACTCGTGACGTTGCTCCTCCAAATATTACTCGTCGCCCTTTCAGCACGGCCTGCCGCGCGCAAGCTCCAGATCAGCGTTCTCGCTGGCAGTCCGGGCAGAAGTGGCTCGAGCGATTCATGAATTTTTCCCTCACGATCGGTGTACCGCAGCGGTTGCACGGTTCGCCGCTGCGGCCGTAGACGGCAAGCGATCGTTCGAAGTATCCCTGTTCACCGGCGACGTTGACGTACAGTTCATCGAAGCTCGTGCCCCCGGCGGCGAGCGCTTCCTCAAGCACGTCGCTCGCGGCGTCGAGAACACCGTTCACGTGGGCGGCACTCAACGCGCTGGCCGGGTGGGCGTAGTGCAGCCGGGTGCGCCACAGCGCCTCGTCGGCGTAGATGTTTCCGATCCCGGAAACGAGTTCTTGATCAAGCAGAATCGTCTTGATCCCGCGCGTGGAGCGCCGGATGCGCCGGTTGAGGAGTTTCCGCCCTGGGCTGCCCGGTGCGATGACGGGTTCGAGGAGATCGGGGCCGATGTGCGCCATTGTCTCGGGCACATACCCTTCGGCGTGGGGGTCGGGGATGAGGTCGATCGCGGCGACGTAACCGAACATGCGCTGATCGACGAACCACATCTGCCGCTCCCCCGCCTCGCCGGGCCGCTCGAGGGTGAAGCGCACCCGCAGGTGGCGGTGTTCATCGAGGTTCCCCTCGCGGATGAGCACCTGCCCGCTCATCCCGAGGTGGATGAGTAGGGCGTAGTCCTCCTCCTCGCCATCGGAACTGAGGCGCAGCCATAGATATTTTCCGCGGCGGCACGCGCCGGTGATGAGGCGTCCGGTGACGCGCGCGGCGAGCTCCTGGGCGCCGCCGAGTTGACGGCGGATCGACCGGGGCGCGTACACCTCGACACCGGTGATCAGGTGCCCCACGGTGTGTCCCGCCAGACCTGCCCGCACGGTTTCCACCTCGGGCAGCTCAGGCATCGGTACCGGGGTCTTTCCATTCGGCGTGGAGCGCGTGGTACGCCTCTTGCGCCGCCTGCTGCTCGGCCCGCTTCTTACTCGTCCCGGTGCCCGTTCCCCACCCGGCGCCGTCGATGCGGAGCGTCGCGTGGAAGGTGCGGGCGTGATCGGGCCCGGCGCCATCGACGTCGTACTCCGGGGGGCTCATCCCGAGTTCGGCGGCGAGCTCCTGCACGGCGGTCTTATAGTCCGACCCCACCCCGAGTTCGGCGGACCGAGCGAGGATCGCGGTGATGAGCCCTTCGATGAGGCCCCGGGAGGGCTCCAGACCGTGCGCGAGGTACACCGCGCCGAACACCGCCTCGAGCGTGTCGGCGAGGATCGAGTCCTTATCCCGCCCGCCCGCGGCGAGCTCCCCCTTCCCCAGGAGCACATAGTCACCCAGGCGCAGGCCGCGGGCGATCT
>JAJYRV010000138.1 GCA_021793935.1 Actinomycetes bacterium
GATGCCGGCGCGGCGTGGGGCGTGGAGAGCCTCCCCGCGCAGGAGGGGCGGGATCTCGGTGCGATCCTGCGCGCCGCCGCCGGCGGCGAGCTCGCCGGACTCGTCCTTGGTGGGGTGGACCTGCAGGACCTCCCCGACGCGGCCACCGCCGCGGAGGCGGCAGCAAACACCTTCACGGTGCAGCTCGAGGTCCGCCGCAGCGAACTCAGCGAACACGCCGACGTCGTGCTCCCCGTCGCGGCCCCGACCCAGAAGTCCGGGACGTTCCTCAACTGGGAGGGCCGCCCCCGCCCGTTCGGTCAGGTGTTCACCACCTCGAAGCGCTCCGATGCGGGCGTGCTCGACATGGTCGCCGCCGCGATGGGCGCCGAACTCGGCGTCGCCACCCTCGAAGAGGTCCACCGCGACCTCGCCGAATTCGCCGGGTGGGACGGCGAGCGGGCCGCCGAACCGGCCGTGCCCGCCGCCGCTCCCGAGGCAGGCGAGTACGTCCTGGCCACCTGGCGGATGATGCTCGACTCCGCCCGCGGCCAGGACGGCGAACCCCACCTCGCGGGCACCGCCCACCGCCCCGTCGTGCGGGTCTCGCCGGCAACGGCCGCGAAACTCGGGGTGGGGCTAGACTCCCGCCTCACCGTCAGCGGCCCGGGCGGGCACATCACCCTGCCCGTGGCACCGACGACGATGCCCGACCATGTCGTGTGGCTCCCGCAACATTCCCCCGGCTCCTCGGTGTACCGGATGCTCGGGGTCGGCGCCGGGGCAGCCGTCACGCTCAGTGCAAGCGCGGAGGTCACGCAATGAATTTCCCCATCCTGGCCGTGGGACCGCAACCGGCGGACTTCTCCGGCGACACGCTGCTGATCTCCCTGATCAAGGCCGTCGTCATCCTCCTGTTCCTGCTGCTCTCGGTCCTGTTCGCGCTCTGGTTCGAGCGGCGGATCATCGGGCGGCTCCAACAGCGGCTCGGACCGAACGTCCGCGGCCCGTTCGGTCTGGTCCAATCCATTCCGGACGCCTTGAAACTCCTGTTGAAGGAAGACATCACGGTCAAGGCGGCGGATAAGGTCATCTACCTCATCGCGCCGCTGATCTCGGTGATCACCGCCTTCATGGTCTTCTCCGTCATCCCGTTCGGGCCGGAAACGGAGATCTTCGGGGTCCTCACCCCGCTCCAACTCACCGATATGCCGGTCGCGGTGCTCTACATCCTCGCGGTCACCGCGATGGGCGTGTACGGGATCGTGCTCGGGGGGTGGTCGTCCGGATCGACCTACCCGCTGCTCGGGTCGATGCGCTCGGCTGCGCAGATCATCTCCTACGAACTGGGGATGGCGCTCTCACTGGTCTCGGTGTTCATCGTCTCCGGGTCGATGTCCACCTCCCAGATCGTCGACGCCCAGACCGGGGCGAACGGGGGGACCTGGTGGGCGTTCGCGCTACTGCCGGCGTTCTTGGTCTACATCGTCTCGATGGTCGGGGAGACCAACCGGCTTCCCTTCGACCTCCCCGAGGCGGAAGGGGAGCTCGTAGCCGGGTATTCCACGGAATACTCCTCGATGAAATTCGCGTGGTTCTACCTGTCTGAATACGTCAACATGATGAACGTCTCGGCCGTGGCAACGACGTTGTTCCTCGGTGGCTGGCACGCACCGTTCCCGTTCAACTACTTCTCGTGGGCCGAAGCCGGACTCATGCCGGTGGTGTGGTTCCTCCTGAAGCTGTGGCTGCTGATGTTCTTCTTCGTGTGGCTGCGCGGGACCCTCCTGCGGTTCCGGTACGACCAGTTCATGAACCTCGGATGGAAGATCCTCATCCCGATCGCGCTGGGCTGGGTCGTCATCGTTTCCATCTACCAGGGCGTGCTGCACTTCGGCGGGCTCGACCTCGACGTCATGGCCGGGCCGTTGCCCATCCGCACCTGGATGCTGCTCGCCGCCGGGGTGCTGCTCATCGTCCTGGTCGTGCTGCTCTCCCGGCCCGAACCGCAACCCGAACCCGAACCGGAACCGGAACCCGAGGCCAGCGAGGAACCCTTTGATGCGTTCGCCGGCGGCTTCCCCGTACCACCGATGCCTGGGCAGCAACTGCCGCCCTCGCCCCGCCGTGCCCGCGTGACCACCCCTGCGGATAGTAAGGAGTCTGAGGATGACTGAATCCCATGATCGGCACCTTCAAAAACCATCGGGCGGTGAAGTTGGCCGCCCCGCCTCCGAAATCGCCGGGGGCGACGACCAGGGTGGGCTCGCCCAGGCCTTCGCTCCTGTCGCCGGATTCGGGGTGACGATCTCCACCCTGTTCCGCCCCGTCGTCACCGAACAGTACCCGTTCGAAAAAGTGCCGGTGGAGCCGCGCTACCACGGCCGGCACCAGCTCAACTACCACCCCGACGGGCTGGAGAAGTGCATCGGCTGCGAGCTGTGCGCCTGGGCCTGCCCCGCGGACGCGATCTACGTCGAAGCGGGCAACAACAGCCCCGGCGCCCAATACTCGCCGGGCGAACGGTACGGCAAGGTGTACCAGATCAACTACCTGCGGTGCATTTTCTGCGGAATGTGCATCGAGGCCTGCCCGACCCGGGCGCTGACGATGACGAACGAGTTCGAACTCGCCGGCGCCACCCGGGAGGAGATGATCTTCACCAAGGATCAGCTGCTCGCCCCGCTGCGTGAAGGCATGCTCGCCGCCCCCCACCCGATGGCGGAGGGCACCACCGATAAGGACTACTACCGCGGCGACGTCACCGGCCCCACCACCGAACAGGTGGAGTGGGTGCGCGAGCACCGCCCGGACGACGAAACGCTCGAGGCCGCCGAAAAGGCCGCCTCCCGCGCTGACGCCACCTCAGGAGGTACCAGGTGAATGAGGCTATAACCGTCTCGGCGGGCGAGGAGGTGTTGTTCTGGATCCTCGCCCCACTCATGGTGCTGGGTGCGTTCATGCTCATCTTCGGCCGGCGCACCATCCACATCGCGGTCTCCGTCGCGGGGGTAATGATCGGCCTGGCCGTGATGTACATCGCGAACGAGGCGATGTTCCTCGGGATCGCGCAGATCGTCGTCTACACCGGTGCGGTGATGATGCTGTTCCTCTTCGTCATCATGCTCGTCGGCGTGGATGCGAGCGAGTCGATGTCCGAAACGCTCGCGGGGCAGCGCGTGTGGGCCGTCGTCGCCGGACTGGGAACCGCGCTGCTCATCGGCACGGTCCTCACGCGGGCGAACCTGCCCGAACCGGCGGGCCTGGAAGGGCCCAACGCCGACACCAACCCGGTCGGGGTCGCGCGGATCATCTTCTCCGACTTCGTGTTCCCCCTGGAGCTCACGGGCGCGCTGCTGATCACCGCCGCGCTCGGGGCGATCACGCTCACCCACCGCCAGCGCCTGAGCCCGAAGATCGGTCAGGCCGAGCGGGCGGAGATGAAGCTGCAGGCCTTCGGCGAAGGCGCGGATTCGAGCGTCGTCACCGGTTACCCCGGCCCGGGTGTCTACGCCCGCCACAACTCGGCCGACATGCCTGGGATCGACCCCTACGGCGAGCCCGTCATGGGTACCGTGGCCTCCGTGCTGCGCGTGCGCGGACAGGACCTCACCCCGCCCAGCCGGTTGATTCTCGGCCGGGACGACGAGGCGGGTAACGAGCTCGACACCGATGGAGCGCTCGCCGGACACGGACTGGACACGGAAACGCCCGGGGCCGAGCCCTCGGACGAGGAGGACGACGAATGAGCCTTGTGAACTACCTCGTTCTTTCCGGGATCCTGTTCTCGATCGGCGCCGTCGCCGTTCTGACCCGCCGGAACGCGATCATCGCGTTCATGGGTGTGGAACTCATGCTCAACGCCGCCAACCTCATGCTCGTGACCTTCTCCCGCATCCACGGGGATCTGCACGGCCAGGTGATCGCGTTCTATGTGATGGTCGTCGCCGCTGCTGAAGTGGTGATCGGACTGGCCATCATCGTGTCCATCTTCCGAGCCCGGGCTTCGGCGTCGCTGGACGACGTGAGCCTCCTGAAGAATTAAGGGAAGAACAACGTGGACCTCATCTCCTTATCTTGGTTGATTATTGCCATTCCGCTCCTCAGCGCCGGGGTGTTGCTCGTTGCCGGTAAGGCCGCGAACTCCTGGGGGCACTGGCTCGGGGTACTCGCCTCGACCGCGTCCGGGCTCCTGTCCATCGGGCTGCTGTTCGCCCTCCTGGGCATGGACTCCAGTGAGCGGGTGGCCAACGTGCACCTGTATGACTGGATCACCACGGAATCCTTCAACGTCTCCGCCGGCCTGCTCATCGACCCGCTGTCGGTCGCGTTCATGCTGCTCATCACGTTCGTGGGCACGCTCATCCACATCTACTCCGTGGCGTACATGGAGAACGACCCGGCCCGCCGCCGGTTCTTCGCCTACCTCAACCTGTTCATCGCCTCGATGCTCATCCTCGTGATGGCCGATTCCTACGCCCTGCTGTTCCTCGGCTGGGAAGGTGTGGGGCTCGCCTCCTACCTGCTCATCGGGTTCTGGAACCAGCGGATGGAGTACGCGGTCGCCGCGAAGAAGGCGTTCGTGATGAACCGCGTCGGTGACATGGGCATGCTCGTGGCGATGATGGTGATGTTCGCGGCCTTCGGTGCGGTCGACTACGAGACCGTCCTCGGCGCCGCGCCCGGCACGAACGAATCCGTCCTCACCTTCGCGGGGATCGCCCTGCTCGTGGGGGCGTGCGGTAAGTCCGCGCAGTTCCCGCTGCAGGCCTGGCTGGGCGACGCGATGGCGGGCCCGACCCCCGTCTCCGCGCTCATCCACGCCGCGACGATGGTCACCGCGGGGGTCTACCTCATCGTGCGCTCCGGGGCGATCTTCGAGGGGGCGCCCACCGCGCAGCTCGTCGTCGTCATCGTCGGGGCGATCACGCTCCTGTTCGGGGCGATCGTCGGTTGCGCGAAGGACGACATCAAGAAGGCGCTCGCCGCTTCGACGATGAGCCAGATCGGTTACATGATGCTCGCCGCCGGACTCGGCCCGATCGGCTACGCCTTCGCGATCTTCCACCTCGTCACCCACGGCTTCTTCAAGGCGGGAATGTTCCTCGGCGCCGGCTCGGTCATGCACGGGATGAACGACGAGGTGAACATGCGCCTGTTCGGCAACCTCGGCAAGTACATGAAGGTCACGTGGATCACCTTCGGGCTCGGCTGGCTCGCCATCATCGGCTTCCCCGGCCTCAGCGGGTTCTGGTCGAAGGACAAGATCATCGAAGCGGCCTTCACCGGCGCGGGCTGGCAGCCGTGGGTGTTCGGCACCGTCACCCTCATCGGCGCCGGGATCACCGCGTTCTACATGTCGCGGCTGTTCTTCATGACCTTCCACGGTAAGGAACGGTTCAACGACGGCGAGAACGACGGCGCGGGCCAGGTCCAAGATCCGCACGAGTCGCCCGCCCTGATGACGATCCCGATGGTCATCCTCGCCCTGGGATCGGTCGGCCTGGGGGCGCTGCTCGCGCTCGGGGACCGGTTCACCACGTGGTTGGAGCCCTCCGTCGGTGCGACACCGCACCCGGAACCGGTGCTCTCGATCCCGGTCATCACCACCCTCACCCTCGTGCTCGTCGCCCTCGGCGTGTTCATCGCCTGGCGCCAGTACGTGTCCGCCGAGGTGCCCGTCGTCGCGCCGACCGGATCGGCGCTCACCCGCGCCGCCCGGGTCGACCTCTACCAAGACACCGTCAACGAAACGATCTTCGCCCACCCCGGCGTGCACCTCACGCGCAACCTCACCGGGGCGGACCGCGGGGCCATCGACGGCGCGATCCACGGGATCGCCTCGGGAACCGCGAAACTGGGGGAGGGCCTGCGCCGCTTCCAGAACGGTCAGGTCCGCACCTACGGTGCGACGATGGCGGTCGGTACCATCCTTGCCCTTGTCGTCGTGCTCATCGCACGGTTCTGAGCAGGAGAGAAA
>JAJYRV010000139.1 GCA_021793935.1 Actinomycetes bacterium
GAACGATCGCGGTGGGCGGGGCGGATGCCTCCTCCCCCGCTCTCGCCGGCGTCGCCGGACTTGGGCACATGCTGCTCACCGCGGGGCTCGTGTTGTTGTTCTTCCTCCTGCGCGCGGGGATCGCCCGGGCAGCGGCCGGCGACACCCGCGAGGTCACCCGCGGATAGGTTCCACGCTCGGGGGTTCTTCCCCCGGCGGCGTTTCGACCGTGTCGACGTCATGCTTTCCGGTGAAACGCGCGACCGCTTCATCGAACTGCTCCCGGAGTGCCCGCACCGCGGCGTCGGCATCTCCTTCCGCGAGCGCGTCCAGCAGGGCGCGGTAGGTGCCGGAGACCTCGGCCGGCACGGCGAACCCGTCGGGGAGGGAGAAGACCGCGATCCTCGTCTCGACGGCGAGGCTCGACATGTAGTCCGAGAGCCGGCGGCTGCCGGCGAGGTTGACGAGCAGTTGGTGGAAGTTGATGTCGGCGTCGCCGATCGCGCGGGCGTCGTGCGAACTCGTCGCCTCGAGCAGCTCCCGGTAGGCCTCCTCGAGTTGCGCGAGCACCTGGGTGTCCCGGTCGAAGGCGAGGAGCCGCAGCGCTTCTCCCTCGACCGCCGCGCGTGCGTGGTAAAGATCGGTGACGTGGTCGGCGGTGATGGTGCTGACCCGCAGCCCCCGCCCGGGGACCGCGGTGAGGAGTCGTTCTTGGACGAGCCGCTGCATCGCTTCTCGCAGCGGGCTGCGGCTCACCCCGAGCTGGGCGGCCATCTCGATCTCCCGGATCGGCGTGCCCACCTCGAGCGCCCCCGAGAAGATCGCGTTGCGCAGCGCTATGGCAATGAGGTCAACCGTTGAGGTGCGCGCAACGGGGAAAACCGACTGGGGAGCCTGCGAAAGATGAGCTTGAGCCATATTGCCCCTTCATGTGTGCTATCAGTTCCAGATATACACCACCACACGACTCATCCAGGCATGAAATCGGCGTGATCTCGCCCATCTTCGCCCATGCCTCGCAGGCCAATCGGGCACCGGGCCCGGCCGGGGCTAGCGCCAGTAGTTGTTCGCCGCCGCGACCGTTTGGAAGTTCACCGCGACGACGTGGGAGGCGGCGGTGAGCGTGTCGGCATCGTGGGCGTACCCGCCGCGCAGCGTGTCGCGCACCTCGGCCGAGGGCTGGGTGTAGCCCACGCCCTTTCGCGCAAGCGTGATCGCGAGCTCGAAGCCCTCCTGGGGCGTGTCGGTCTGTAGGGTCGTGAGCCAGGGTTCCATCGTCGTCTCCATCTACGCGTGCGGTCGTGGGTGAGACCCACGATAGCGGAATTATTACAACTGCTACTAGGAATTACTCCCGGCAGCGGTGGCCTCTACCCGATTTCGGCACCACCGAGCAGGTTCCGTTGCCGTTGCAGGAACTCCAGGTGCCGCTCGTACTGATCGAGCACGTCGTCGATGAGTTGATCCGTCGTGTAGCCCATGATGTCGTACCCCTGGTTCGCACCGACGTCGAGGTACACTTCCATCCGCACGAACTTCTCGTCCGCGCGGGGCAGGCGGCGCCCGAAGGCGGGCACGGGGGCCTCCACGCGGTAGATGAGGTAGTGGAAGGCGTGCTCGGACTCGGGATCGACCTCGAGCATGATGTGTTCCTCGCCCTCCTCGTCCCGCGCGCGCTCACACCTCGCGGCGATTCCCTGATCCGCAAGCTCGGCGACGACCTCGGCGAGGGTGGGCAGGAGCACGGAGTTCTCGAACTCATCCGCGCGTTGGGCGTTCGGGAAGGCGAGGAGCCGGCCGAGCCGTTGCTGCCATTTGGGCTCGGCTCCCCGCGTGCTCCTCGTGCGACCCGAGAGCGAGCCCGGCATCGCCTGTTCGCCGCTGTCGAGACGGATCGCCTCCACCCGCAGCGCCCGATAGAGGCTGATCATCACGAGAATCATCACGAAGGAGAACGGCAGCCCCATGATCACCGTGGCGCTTTGCAACGCGCCGATCCCGCCGACGATGAGCATCGCGATCGTGAGCGCGCCGGTGGTGACGGCCCAGAAGATCCGCAGCGCGGCCCGGCCATCGTGCTGGGGAGTGGGCAGGCGCGAGGAAAGGTTCGCCATCACCAGGGCCGCGGAGTCGGCGCTGGTGACGTAGAACAGCAGCGCCGTGAGGGTTGCCAGCCCGGCGATGAAGGTGAAGGCGGGGTAACGCGAGAGCAACTCGTAGAACCCGCCCTCGGGGTTGAGCACGGTTTCTACCCCGAATTCGGCGTCGCCGCTGCGGATGATCTCGAGCGCGGAGTTCCCGTAGATGGAGACCCACATGAGGATGTACACGAACGGGATCGTCAGCGTGCCGGTGACGAACTGACGGATCGTGCGGCCCCGAGAGATGCGGGCGAGGAAGAGTCCCACGAAGGAGGCCCACGCGACCCACCACGCCCAGAAGAACAAGGTCCAATCGCTCATCCACGTCCCGGTGTCCTCAAACGCGAAGGTCTGCATGACCATGTCGGGGAACATGCTGACGAAATCTCCGACGTTGAGCACGAAGGCGTCGAGGAGGAATTGGGTCTTGCCGGTGATCAGCACCCACAAAGTGAGCCCGATCGCGAGGAACACGTTGAGCAAGGAGAGGAACTTGATGCCCCTATCCACCCCGGAGACCGCCGAGATCGTCGCCATCCCGACGCCGACGACGACGATCGCGATCTGCGTGCCGGTTCCGATGGGGAGGCCGAAGATCGTCGCGAGCCCGACGTTGACCATGACGACGCCGATCCCCAGGGAGGTGGCGACACCGAAGATGGTCCCCAGGAGGGCAGCGAAGTCGACCGTGTCGCCGAGGGGGCCGTGGATGCGTTTGCCGAAGATCGGCGCGAGCGCGGAGCGCACCGCGAGGGGGAGCTTCATCCGGTAGGCGAAGTAGGCGAGCGCCATTCCCATGAGGGCGTACATCCCCCACCCGGAGATCCCGTAGTGGAACAGGGTCCACGCGGTCGCCTCGCGCGCGGCGTCCACCGTCTCGGGGGCGGTGGAGGGGGGTTCGAGGTATTGGGTGACGGGTTCGGCGACGGCGAAGAACATGAGGTCGGTGCCGATCCCCGCGGCGAACAGCATCGACGCCCACGCCATCGTGGAGAATTCCGGTTTCGCGTTCTCGGGGCCGAGTTTGGTGTTACCGAACCGGGAGAGCGCGAGGTAGATGACGAAGGCGAGCACGGCGCCGGCGAGGGCGACGTAGAACCAGCCGAACCAGTCCGAGGTCCAGCCCACCACGGCGCCGAGGACCGATTCCGCGTTTCCTGGGGCGAGGAACGCCCACAGGGTGATCGCTATGGCCCCGATCGCGGCCCAGATGAAGACGGGCCAGTTGATCGGGGGGATCACCCCCTTCCCCGGGTTGGGCGAAGTTTCACTGCTCATGCCGCACCGCCGGCAACGGTGCCCGGCTGCGCGTTGTTTCGCGGGTCGCCCTCGGGGTAGAGCGGCATTCCGTGCCCGTGGCGGTAGTACGGGGCCTGCAGCGGCGGCAGCATCTCGTTGCCGGCGATGAGGTCGGCCGCGCGTTCGGCGAGCATCATCACGGGGGCGTAGATGTTGCCGTTGGTCACGTACGGCATCGCGGAGGCGTCGACGACGCGCAGCCCCTTGGTGCCATAGACCTCCATGGTTTCGGGGTTGAGCACGGCGTCCTCCCCGACGCCCATCTTCGCGGTGCACGAGGGGTGCAGCGCGGTTTCGGCGTCCTTCGCGACCCAGTCGAGGATCTCCTCGTCGGTCTGGACGCTCGGCCCGGGCGAGATCTCCCCGCCGGAGAACGCGGCGAAGGCGGGCTGTTCGAGAATCTCGCGGGCGGCGCGGATCATTTCGACCCACTCACGGCGGTCATTCTCGGTCGAAAGGTAGTTGAACTGGATCGCCGGGTGCGCAAACGGGTCAGCGGATTTGATCTTGAGCCACCCGCGCACGTCGGAATACATCGGCCCCAGGTGCAGCTGGTACCCGTGCTCGGAGGCCGGCTGAGAACCGTCGTAACGGATCGCGATGGGCAGGAAGTGGAACATGAGGTTCGGGTACTCCACCTCGTCGTTGGAGCGGATGAACCCGCCCGCCTCGAAGTGGTTCGAGGCGCCCACGCCCGAACGTTTGAACAGCCACTCGTACCCGATCTGCGGCTTGTAGCGGTGCTTGAGCCACGGCCCGATCGAGACCGGCTGCGTGGAGGCGTGCTGGAGGTACACCTCGAGGTGGTCCTGCAGGTTGTATCCCACCCCGGGCAGATCGACCCGGGGGCGAACGCCCGCGGCTTCGAGGTCGCCGGGATTACCGATGCCGGCGAGCTGCAGCAGCTGTGGGGTGTTGAACGCCCCGCCGGCGAGGATCACTTCACCGGCCGAGACGGTGCGCTGGAGTTTGCCGCCGCGCAGGTAGTCGACGCCGGTGACGCGGGTGCCGCTGAACCGGAGCCCGGTCACGTGCGAGAGGGTGTGCACGGTGAGGTTCTTGCGGCTCATCACCGGGTGCAGGTAGGCGCGCGCCGCCGAGAGGCGTCGCCCCTTGTGCACGTTGCGGTCGAACGGGGCGAACCCTTCCTGGCGGTAGCCGTTGACGTCGTCGGTCAGCGGGTGGCCCGCTTGCTGGACCGCTTCGAAGAACGCGCCGAACAGGGGCGTGTTCGCCGGGCCACGCTCGAGGACCAGCGGCCCGGACCCGCCGCGCCACAGGTCCGCACCCGCGAGGCAGTTCTCCATCCGCTTGAAGTACGGGAGCACGTGGGCGTAGTCCCAGCTTTCCATCCCTTCATCGGCGGCCCAGCGCTCGTAGTCCATCGGGTTGCCGCGTTGGAAGATCATTCCGTTGATCGAGGAGGAGCCGCCGAGCACCTTCCCGCGGGCGTGGTAGACGCGGCGTCCGCCCATGTAGGGCTCGGGCTCGGATTCGTACTGCCAATCGTAGAATTTGCTGCCGATCGGGAACGGCAGCGCGGCGGGCATGTGGATGAAGGGGTCGATCCGGAAGTCGGAGCGGCCGGCTTCGAGCACGAGCACGGAGGTCGAGGGATCGGCGCTGAGGCGGTTGGCGAGCACGGAACCTGCCGACCCTCCACCGACGATGACGTAGTCGTACCGTTTCATATGTTCTTCTTTACTCCTTATTCGGCCCGCGCCCCGGGGCGGCCCCTGGGCGCGGGCACGGATGATTCAGTTGGGAAGGTGCTTTTGCCGCAGTTCGGGTTCGGCGCGGGCGGCCGGCGACGCGGGGAACGGCGTCAGCGCGCGGGGAACCAGCCCTGGGCTTCTGGGCGGATGTTGTGCCACACGTGTTTGGCCTCTTGGTATTCGGCGAGGCCGGTCGGGCCGAGTTCCCGGCCGAAACCGCTTTGCTTGAACCCGCCCCATTCTGCTTGTGGGACATAGGGGTGGTAGTCGTTGATCCAGATGGTTCCGTGGCGAAGGCGCGCGGCCATCCGTTCCGCGCGGCCAGCGTTCTCCGTCCACACGGCACCGGCGAGGCCGTAGATGGTGTCGTTGGCGATACGCACCGCGTCGTCTTCCGCCTCCTGCGCCGTGGCTCCGGAGAAGGTTTCGATCGTGAGGACCGGACCGAAGGACTCCTCCTGGACGCAGGTCATCTCGGTGCGGCAGCCCGCGAGGATCGTCGGCAGGTAGAAGTACCCATTCTCGAATTCGGGCCCTTCGGGGCGCGCGCCGCCCACGAGGAGCTCCGCGCCTTCGGCGATCCCACCCGCGACGTACTCCTCGACTTTCGCCAAATGTTCCGCGGAGATGAGCGCGCCGGTGTGGGCGCCGGAATCGAACGGGCCACCGGGAACGATGAGCCTGGTCGCGGCAACGAGTTTCTCTACGAATTCGTCGTGGATCGACTCTTCGATGATGAGCCGGGCGCCGGCCGAGCACACTTGGCCGGAGTCGAGGAAGATCGCGGTGGTCGCCATGTCGAGCGCCGCGTCGAGATCG